>CAMPIY010000031.1 GCA_946886645.1 uncultured Sphingomonas sp. | reverse complement strand
TCCAAATCGACTTCATGAGTCGTTGGATTGAAATTGCGTCCCGGCTGATGAGCCGTTGCTGAACCGTGATGAGTCGCTTTGTTCAGCTTCCGGCTTGGAGGGCGGAGAGGGCGCGACGGCCCGGAGCGGCGCGGCGACCTCGGCGGCGCGGGCAATGGCTTTCAGGACGCGCGGCGTCGCTCCGCAGCGGCAGATGTTGGGAAGGCTCGAAAGCTGCTCGGGCGTTGGATTGGGCGTCGCTTTCATCAGCGCTGCGAGCGCCATGATGAAGCCCGGATCGCAGCGGCCGCACTGGCTGACCTGTTCCGTCGCCCAGGCTTGTTGCAGCGGATGCGCCCGATCCGCCGACAGACCCTCGATCGTCACCACGTCCGCGCCCTCGGCGGCGGCGATCGTCATCTGGCATGACAGCACCGCGCGCCCATCGACGATCACCGTGCAGGTGCCGCAGTCGCCGCTGTAGCAGCCGTGCTTGGTGCCGGTCAGGTTCGATGCATCGCGCAGCGCAAAAAGCAGCGGCGTCTCCGGATCGAGCTTGTAGCGGATTGCTTCGCCGTTGACGGTCATGCTGGTCATGGTCGCGCAGCCTAGGGCGGCGGCCCCGGCTTGCAAAGACGGCGCGCGTTGCCATGATTGCGCGATGGGCAGCATCGAAACCGCGCGGGGACGCATCGGAGTGGACGAGAACGGCGGCGGCCAGGATTTGCCGATCGTCTTCCTGCACGGCGTCGGCTCGGACAAAAGCGTGTGGAAACCGCAACTGGCCCATTTCGGAAAGTCCCGCCAGGCGCTGGCGTTCGATTATCCCGGCTATGGCGAAAGCGAGTTTGCCGAAGCGGCAACCAGGGACGATTATGCCGCGTCGATTTTCGCGGCTCTCGACGCTCTCGGGATCGAGCGGGCGCATATTTGCGGACTGTCGCTGGGCGGGGTCATCGCGCTGGCAATGGCAGCCATGCGACCCGACCGTTGCGCCTCGCTCATCGTCGCGGACAGCTTCGCCGTTCACCCCGACGGGCAGGGGATTTATGATCGCTCCGTCGCGGCAAGCCAATCGATGACGATGAAGGACATGGCGGAGGCCCGGGTCGACGTCCTGCTCGGAAGTGCCGCTGCTCATGAACTGCGACAGGAAACGGTCGAGATAATGGCCGCCATCGACCCCGCGGCCTTTCGCCTGGGCGCGGCGGCCGTCTGGCTCGCGGATCAGCGTGATCGTGCAAGCGCGGTCGACATCCCGACGCTGATCTTGTGCGGCGACGAGGACCGGGTGACCCCGCCGGCCCTTACCGACGCGTTGGGGATGCTCATTCCAGCTTCCCGGGTCGAGATTATTGCCGCCTCCGGCCACCTTGCCAATGCCGAGCAGCCTGAGCAGTTCAACGAGGCGATCGATCGTTTCCTTCGTGCAATCGAAACGCCTGCGTAAGATTACCGGCCCATTAACCTTGTGATTTAAGGCTGTTTTTTCCTTGTCCTGCGACAAGCGGGGCAATGAGGAACACCGCCCTTCGCGTCGTCCGCCGCCTGCTGCCCGGCATCGCCCTGGTTGCACTGGCCATGCCCGCCAACGCGCAGATCGTAAATGCTTCCTATCGTTCCATGTCGAAGAGCGATGCGATCCTCGGCGGCGCACCAAGTGCGCTGGCGGCGATCCATGCCCAGCAGTCCGGGCAGCCGATCGCGGCACGTCAGGCAGTCGCACCGTCCAGCCCCGGCAATTTCTACCGCCGGGCGGTCGTGTCCTATTCCCGGCAGCCGGTGTCGGCTGACCGTCCCGACATTTTCAACAGCGTCGCTTTGTCGATCGGCCGAAGCCCACTCGATTCGCGCTGGCACCAAATCGCCGGATCGGGCGTGAGCGGAGCAGCCGCGGCCTTTGCCGCATCGCTTCGCGGCCAGGGAATTTTCGCCAAGCTCGAGGCGGCGAATAGCTACATCAACGCGCGGGTCCGCTTCGTCGATGACAGGGTGCAGTTCGGCACCGTCGACCGCTGGCTGGCGGCTTCCGAAACCCTGGCCCGTGGCCGTGGCGATTGCGAGGATTTCGCGATTGCCAAGCGCGCCCTGCTGAAGGCCGCCGGCGTTCCGGACCGTGATCTTTACCTGGTGGTCCTGAAAGACCTGACCCGCCGCGCGGATCATGCGGTGCTCGTGGTCCGGGCGAACGGCCGCTTCCTGGTCCTCGACAACGGCACCGACCGGATCGTCGATTCAAGCGACGTGTCCGATTACCGCCCGGTTCTGACCTTCACGGCCGGCCATACCTACACCCACGGCTATCGCCGCGACACGCCGCCGATCATCTATGCCAGCAACGATGTCAGGCCGCCGGTTGTGCTGGCCGATGCACGGTTCGAGCCGGCGTATGGCGAGAGCGAGCTTCCGGCCGTCGTCCGCGAAACCGCGAGCCTGGTTCCGGAATTTATCCGCCTTTAGATCAGCGCTCGCGAAGTGCGTCGCTGCGGGCTTTGAGAACCGGCTTCAGCAAATAGGTCAGCACGCTCTTGCGGCCCGTAATGATCTGCGTGTCGGTCATCATGCCCGGCGCAATCGGCAGCTTGCGGCCGGCAGCCACCAGATAGGATCGGTCGGTTTCGACGATGACGTTGAAGAAGGCCTGCCGCTCAACCTCGTCATAAATGCTGTCGGCCGAGACCTGCACCACATGGCCCTCAAGCCCGCCATAGGTCGAGAAGTCATAAGCGGTGACCTTGACCAGCGCCTTGTCGCCAACCTTGATGAACGCAATGTCGCTCGGCTTCACCCGGGTTTCGACGAGCAGCTTGTCGCCCATCGGAACGACTTCCATCACCTTCTCGCCCGCCTGGACGAAGCCGCCGATGGTCGTGACCTGGACGTCGTTGACGACGCCGTCGACCGGTGAGCGAAGTTCCATCCGTCCAGCGTTATTGCGGCCGCGCAGCGACTGCTCGTTGACCGCGATCTTCTGGTTGACCTGGCTTGCCTCGCTCAGCGCGTCCTGGCGGAAGGTGAATGCGGCTTCGTTGGCCTGGCTGAGCGCCTCGCTGACCGCCGCGTTGGCCCGGCCCTGTTGCTCGCGCGCCGCGGCGATGCGTCCCTGGAGGTCGACCACCTCGCGCTGGGCGTCGGCCAGCTCGGTCTGCGGAACGATGTTCTTGGCAGCCAGCGGCGCAAGCCGGTTCACATTGTCCTGCGCCAGCGCCAGGCTGCGCGTCAGCGAGTTGATCGTCGCCGCCGCTTCCGCCCCTTCACGGCGGCGCTGCTCGGCGGACGCGCGGAGCGCAGCGACCCGGCTCGACAGCGCCTGCCGCCGGACCGCGCTCAAGGTTGCTTCTTCACCGTCAAGCGAAAGCGACGAACCGGTGCCTTCCGACTGCAGGCGTGCGGAACGTGCCTGCAATGCCTCGGTTTCAGCCAGGATCGAACGGCTTTCCGGGCTGTCGAGGCGGGCCAGAAGCTGGCCTCTCTTGACCTGCTGACCGGACCGCACCAGCAGTTCCGCGACCGTCGCCGCCTGGGTCGACTGAATCAGCTGGACCTTGCTCGACGGGATGACCTTGCCCTGGCCTGCGGTGACCTCGTCGACCTTTGCGAGCATCGCCCACAGCAGGAACACGGCGAACCCGATGGTGACCGACACGATGATCAGTCGTGCGCCGGTAAGCGGTTCGCGGCGGCGCCGGGTGGCTGCGGGAAGGAAAGGAATACTCGCCATGATGATCGTCCTGTCGCCTAGCGCGCCGCCAGCTGGCCGCCGACGACCGGCGCTTCCGCTGATGCGGGCGCAACCTTCTGCCTGTCGGCGATCGCGTTGGTAGCCTTGCCCGTTTCGGACGGCATCGGAATGTTGAGGGTCCAGCCCTTTGACGTGTCGAGCAGGCCGCCGACGTCGTTCGGGGCGCGGGCAATCGGCGGACCCGCCAGCGCGGGATCCTCGACCGGGACCACGGAGCCGTCGGTCAATACCGCCTGGCGCAACGGCGGGCGCAGCGAAAGCGGATCCGCCGGCTCGCCGATATAACGTCCGGTAAAGGCCGCAGTCGAACCCCAGGCGCCGGGCCAGCGATAGAAAATATGAGTCCCGATCTGGACGATCTTGGCGAGCCGTGGTGCCCAGAAGGGGGCGACATAATCGGCGTGATAGTGGGTCGCTGCTCCGACCGAGCGCTCAACGAACCCATCGAGGGCGGCTTTGGCGACTGCTTCCGCCTGCTTCCACGCGCCCAGTGCCGGACGGCGATACAATGAACCGTCGCAGACGAAGCTGAACTGGCAGACCGGCGCCCGCGCACCCTGGTACACGACCCCGCATACCGATTTCGGGAAGGCTGGGTGCCGCATCCGGTTGATGACGACCTGCGCGACCGCACGGCGCCCTTCCAGAGGCTCGAAACCGGCTTCGTAATAGACGGCCTGGGTCAGGCAGAGCAGTGCGCGCCGGCGATCGAGCGGGTCCGAGTTCGACAGGTCGAACGGCCGCGCCGCCGTCACCGGCAGCGCGCTGAACAGCATGGACGCGTTGATAAGCTTGGCGTCGTCGCCGATTGCCCGCGCCTCGGCCAGATGTTCGCCAGACGTCATGTCGATCAGCGCGGCCGCGTCAGCGGGCGGGATCAGCACGGTCCGCGAAGCTGCTTCGCTGGGTTGAACGCGCAGCGTTGTCCCGCCGACCACGCCGCCGAGCACCGCAACCGCGGCGAATGCGAGGTGCCGCCGGCGGAACGACAAGGCCCGGAGCGGCTTCACTTGGACGCTTCCTTCGCGGCAGTGGCCAGACGGGCCATCACCTCGTCGCGCGGGCCGTCGGCAACGATCTTGCCACCATCGATCACGATCAGCCGGTCGCAGATGCTGAGCATGTTGTGGCGATGCGTCGACACGACCAGCGCCTGGTCCTTGGCCAGCGCGGTCTTCAGCTTCTCGATGAAATAAAGCTCGGTCTGGGTATCCATCGCGCCCGTCGGCTCGTCGAGGAACAACAGCTTCGATGGCGACACCAGCGCACGCGCCAGGACCAGCAGCGAACGTTGACCGCCGGAAAGAAGCGACCCGCGCTCACCGACCGGCCGGTCGAACCCGGCGGCATCGCGCGACAGGAAAATATCGGCACCCGACCGCACCACCGCGTCGAGCAGTTGCTGATCGTCCGCACGGGCGGCGCCCAGCACGAGATTGTCGCGAACGCTGCCCGAGAAAAGCTCCGCATCCTGGCCGACGAAGCGGCAGCTGTCGCGCAGCTGGTGCGGGTGATATTGGCGGCTGTCGAGGCCATCGACCAGCATCTCGCCGCCCGTCGGGGCATAAAGACCGCACATCAGCCTTCCCAGCGTCGACTTGCCCGATGCGACGCGCCCGATGATCGCAATCCGCTCGCCCGGCTTCACCGACAGATTGATGTCCGACAGGCTGTCCAGGCTGGCGCCCGGATAGCGGAAGCTTGCGCTCTTGAGCTCCAGATGCCCGGCGCGGATTTCCGGAACGATGCTGCGCGCCGCGACCTGCCGCTCGTCAGGCGCCTCCATCATCCGCTGCAGCGAATCCAGCGTCGTCATCGACTGGCGCGCGCGGGTGATAAGGAAGGCGAACTGGCCGATCGGCGACATGGCACGTCCGGCCAGCATGACGATCGCGATAATCGCGCCCATCGTGATGTCGCCGGAGTTGAACAGATAGAAGCCGCCGATCACCAGTCCGACGCTGATCGCCTGCTGGCTTTCCGATGCCATGTTCACGGCGATCGAGGTCAAGCGGCGCATCTTTTCCTGCGTGGCCGCGGACATGGAGGAGTATCGGCGCCAGCGTCCCAACATCTGACCCTCGGCGCGGGCGGACTTCAACGTCTCGATGCCGGAGATGGATTCAACCAGCACGCTATGCTGGAGCGAGCTATCGGCCTGCGCATCGATCGATGTCTGGGCCATCCGCTTCTGGAGGATGAATCCGGCGGTGAGCATGATGACGATGCCGAGGATGGGAACGATCACCAGCGGGCCGGCCAGCACGGTGATCAGCACGAGGAAGATCACCATGAATACGATGTCGACCAGCAGCACCACGGACGTCGACGCGAAGAAATCGCGCACCCCCTCATATTCGCTGACGCGCTTGGCAAATGCGCCCGTACTGCCCTGGCGATCGGCCATGGGCAGGTTCATCACTTTCTCGAACAGCTTTTGGCTATATTTGGCGTCGAGGCGCCGTCCGATCTCGTCGACCAGCTGCGATCTGGCGAGGCGAAGCGTATAATCGAAGCCCAGCGCCAGGAAGACGCCAATTGCCAGCACCCACAGGGTCGGTACCGCCTTGTTGGGGATGACGCGGTCATAGACGTTCATCGTGAACAGCGGCACCGCGAGCGCCAGCAGGTTCACGATCAATGCGGCGAGGAAGATCGGCCAGAATTCCTTGCGAACCTTCCAGACTTCCGACCAGAACCAATGCGTGCGGCGAGCCTTGTCCCACGGACGCTCGCCTTCGCGCTCCCGCGTCGGATCGGCTTCGACCGCTATGGCCTGGCCGGTGAAGACGGGATCGAGGTCGCTTGCCGGAACCCACATCGGCTCGGCCGTTCCGGGTGCATAGATGAGGGCGTCGCCGCCCTTCATTTCCAGAAGCACGATCGCCCGATCTTCGGTCAGTTCGACGATGGCGGGAAGCTGCTGGATACGCCAGCCCGAAAGGCGGCGGCGAGCCACGGGCTCGCCGCGCATCCCGACCTGTTCGAGCGCAGGCTCGATCTGGTGGAATGGCAGCGTGCCCGTGGCCGAAAGCGCCAACCCCGCACGCAGCAAGACCGGGGAAGACGGCCTGTCTGCGCGGCGCGCGAGGAAGGTCAGGCAGTCGAGGACAGGGTCAATCTCACGCGACGGCGTGGAATCCAGCCAGTGCATGATACTCAACACCTATCCCCTTCATACCTTCTTACTGGCCGGCCGTCGGCTCGGCTTCCGGTGCCGGTTCCGGCGCGGGCTCCGGCGCCGGGGCAGGCGCCGCCGACATGTCGGAAGCGGACGCGGGCGGACCCATGACCGGATAAGGCATGCTGTTTTCCTGCCGGTCGCTAGCAGGGACCTGGTTCACATGGAACCGCTCACTCTCGTTGTTCCAGCCTTCGCTCGGCATCGAAACGCCAAGCGCCTCGAGCAGGCGGTTGCTGGCGGCAAGGACCCGATACTGGGCATAGACCTTCGCCATGCGAGCGGTTTCGGCCTGCGCCTGGACGTTCTGACGCGTGTTCTGTGCGTCAAGCACGTCGAGCAGTGAGCGGCGGCCGACATTGAACTGCTCGCGATAGGAGAGCAGCAGGTCGTCGGCGACGCGGCTCTGCGTCTCCAGTTCGGTCGCAAGGCGGGTCTGGTTGGTCAGCCGGCTCCAGGCCGTCCGGACATCCTCTTCCGCCTGGCGCTGCGTCTGGAACAGGCGGGCATGCGCCTCATCGGCACGGGCCTTCTGTTCGCGAACGTTGGCCGTATTGGCGAGACCGTCGAAGATCTTCCAGCGCATCACGACCCGGGCCGACAGGTCGCTGGTGTGACCCTTAAAGCCGTCAATGTCGGTGCCGTAGCGAGCACTGGCCTCAGCATTGAAGCGCGGGCCAAGCTGCGACTGCGCCGTCTTGATCACTTCACGCTGGGTGGCGAGATCGTGGATCGCTTCCTGGACCCGCGGATTATTCTCGCGCGCAAGCATTTCGGCATCCGTGAGCGAGCCGGGCATGGCCCCGGACAGGTCCGGCGGCATGTTGACGGCATCGATCGGAACGCCGGTCAGCGTCTGGAACTGGATCGCGGCGGTATCGAGGTCCTCACGGGCCTCGGTCACCCGGGCGCGGGCCGACTGCAGGCGCTCTTCGGCCTGCTGCTGGTCGGCGACCGAGATTGAACCGCGTGCGACGCCTTCACGAAGATCGCCGGCAAGGCGCTCGTGGAAGGTTGCATTGTCCTGCGCAATCGCCACCAGCCGCTGTTGCAGCAGATAGTCGATGTAGGCGCGGCTGACATTCAAAGCGACGAATTCGCTGCGTTCCTCGATTCGGGCGCCGGCGGCGTCGGTGCGCGATGCCTGGCGGCGGATTTCCGCGGTGCGCTCGCCGAAATCGAACAACAGCTGGTCGGCAATGACCTGCCCTTCGATCGGCTCCAGCCGTTCGTCGGCAATGCCGATCGCGCGACGGGTCGGGTTGCGCAGGCTGCGGATTCCGGCCGAGCCTTCGACCGAGATGGTCGGCAGCCAGCGGCCCTGGGCCTGCTTGCGCTCTTCGCGGGTCGCAATCTTGTTGTGAACCGCCTGGCGGATTTCCGGATTGCTATTCAACGCGGCTTGAACCGCTTCCCTAAGGTCGACCGCAAACGCCGGCGAGGCGCACAGCAGCACCGCCCCGGGAACGATCATCGTCCAGTGCTTCCTTTTCATGTCTTCCCCCTTCTGGTCTTCACGCGAAAGCCCTCCCCGTCCACCAGGGAGGGCTGCGTCACTAAGGTCAGCCGTTAACGACCGGCTGAACCGCGTCATGATGGAGCATTTCGGCACCCATCTTGAACATCATGTCGGCGCCCGGGACGAAAGCCCCATGGCTGCCCATGTCCCAAGCCGGCACGGCGTCCGCCGCAGGGCTTGCCACATGGGAGATTGCCGCAAGTTGGCCGCCGCCGTGGCCCGCGAGAGCCTGGAGCAGGCCATCAACGGTGGGCGGAGCATCATGGCCGAGCGCGTCGGCAACGACCTTGTCGACTGCCCCGCCATGCTTGGCCGTGCCATCGACACCGGCCGCCTTCAGGGCATCGGCCGAGACCATCGCGACTGCCGGAGCAACCGGACCAGCCGCCGCGGCGTCGACCGCCGGGCCATGATCCGCTGCACCGAAGAAGGCGCTGAGATCGGCCGGCAGATGGGCAGGCGCATTGTCGAGGCCCTGGACCGACGACGAGAAGTCTTCGGTGCCATGGCTCGACTGAAGCGTCTGCGGCTCGTCATTGGCCGCTACCTTCATCTCGTTCGAGAGGATCGACCGGCTTTCATCACCGGAGTCGACGGTAAAGCCAGCGAACTTCGAGGCGACGCTCGGGGTATCCATGACCACATGGTGGCCATGGTCCGTATTGCCGGACGAAGCCGCAGCCTGCGTTCCGGCCAGGCCGGACGCCGCCACCGCCGCCGCAAGCAACGTCGTGTTGCTGTTGGCGGCAGTCTTTTGCAGCTGGCTATCCGAGGCAAGCAGGCTGCTGAACGACGAGGTGTCGTCGGCGGGAACTGCCAAGGTCGACTGCTGGGCCACCAGCGCGGCCGGAGGAGTCGGCGAATTGCCGTCCGCGACGTTGACGCTGAAGCCACCGGAAACCTGGTCGCCGTCGGCATCGGACAGAGTCACGTTGAAGTCGATCGTCTCGTCGAGGCTCGAGCTCTGAATGCCGACAGACACAAGGTCGACCTTGCCGCTGCCGGTGCCGCTGGTGAACATCTCGACATCGGCAATAAATTTGCCGGCATCCGCGACGAACACCCAGGTCCCGTCAGTCATGTCGCCCGCCGGAATATGCCCGGAGTCGAACGTGGTGCCATCGGTGTAGTGCACGACATAGCTGATGTCGTCGGCACTCGTGTAGCCGATGAGCTGGAAGGTCGCCGTGCTGATATCAGGCAGGGTCACGCCCGCTGCCGGCACATAACCGCCAGCGCCATCGGGATCCCTCAACGCCTGCGAACCGAAGTCCCAGACGAACATTTCGTCCGTGCCGTTGAAGTTGTTGTTGTCGATACCCCAGCCGGCGGTCGAACCGTTGACGCCCGCGGTCGTGAAGTTCGTCGAAGGGCCAGCGTTGCCGGTGGCAAGCCAACTGGCTTCGTCGAAGGTGCCGCCCATATGGTAGCCGGACACCACCGCCAGATCGACGGTCGATCCGACGTTCTGCAGGATCTGGCCCTGCTCTTCCGGACCCGCGCCGAAGGACGAGGATCCGCCGATCGGCGTATCCACGACCGTCGAGTCGAGCGGCTGGAGCAGGTCGAACACATAGTTTCCGCTGGTACCCGCCGTCGGATTCACGGTGAGCGTATAGACCGCAGTCGTATCCCCGGCGTCGTAGGTGCCGCTTCCGTTGGCGTCCTGATAAGCGGTCAGAACATTGCCATCGAGATGGGTTACAAGTGCCTTCCCGCCCGAGGTGATCCCGGTGTTGTCAGCCGTGATGTTGACCACCGAGCCCGGCGAATCGCCGCCATCGGAGAAGTGCAGCGTTCCGGTGCTGACCGGATCGCCAGGAGTGTTGCTGGCGGTCTGATCCTGGATCGTGCCCAGCGTCGGCGTGTCGTCGTCGACGTTGATCGACAGCGTGCTCGTCGCCGAGTCACCATCGACGTCGATCACCTTCACGCCAATGCCGAAGTCGAGGTTTTCCTCGGTCGTTCCCGACGTCGGATGATCGATCGGCTGGTTCTGCACGACCGTGTAGGCGCCCGTCTCAAAGTCGAGAGTGACCGTCAAGACCACGCCAACGCCAGCCTGCGAGACCTGCAGGATCGTTCCCGCAGGATTAACGGAGGCCGTGAAGCCGGCCGGCAGCGTGTTGGTGCCGGTGAAGGCATAGTCGAGATCGCCGTCGCCGCCGGTGCCGGCAAGGCTGCCGGACAGGTTGGCGGTATCGGGATTGACGTCGCCCGTGCCGCCTGCGTTGCCGCCGGGGAAGGCGTCATCGTCGAGCTGCGCCAGGGCCGGTGCCGGCAAGGTCGGAGCCGCATCCGGGATGCTGATGGTCAGCGTCGCACTGGCCAGGTCGCCATCGCCGTCACGATAGGTGTAGGTGAAGCTTTCGCTCACGCCACCCGCCGTATTGGGTGCACGCGTGTAGGTGTAACTGCCGTCGGCAGCCATCTGTAGTGTGCCGTAGGTCCCCGGGGCCGTGAAGCCGCCGGTCGGGTTGGAGTCCGACCCGCCCGAGCCAGACAGCGACGTAATCGTGTCGAGCCCATCCGCGCCGGGCTTGTCGGCATTCGCCGCGCCCTCGGTGGTGCCGACGCCGGTGATGACGTTGCCTGAAGCCGTTCCAGCCGAAACCGTATCGGTGTCGTTGAACGCCAGCGGCGTGTCGTCGTCGACGTTGATGGTCAGCGTGTTGATCGCCGAGTCACCATCGACGTCGATTACCTTGACGCCGATGCCGAAGGTCAGGTCATTCTCGTTGAGGCCCGCCGGATGATCCATCGGCAGGTTCTGGGTGACGGTATAAGCGCCCGTCTCCAGGTCCAGCGTGATGGTCATCACGATGCCCACGCCTGCCTGCGCGATCTTCAGCGAAGTCGGCGTGCTCGACGCATCGACCGTGAAGCCGGCCGGAAGCGTGTTCGTGCCTGTGAAAGCATAGTCGAGATCGCCGTCGCCGCCGCTGCCGGCGAGGTTGCCGGACAGGTTGGCGGTGTCGGGATTGACGTCGCCGGTGCCGCCCGGGTTGCCCCCGGCGAACGTATCGTC
>CAMPIY010000030.1 GCA_946886645.1 uncultured Sphingomonas sp. | reverse complement strand
GCTACCCTACCCCCATGTGCAACCTCTACCGCCTCTCCAAGGCCCCGGCCGAGATCGCAAGCCTGTTCGGCGGCATTGCCGACCCGCCGGGCAATGCGGGGGAGACCGTTTATCCCGGCTATCCCGGCTATGTGATGGCCGAAGGTCGGGTGCGGCAGATGACGTGGGGCTTTCCGCTCGCGCTGAAGGGCAAGAGCGGCCAGATGCTGAAGCCCAAGCCGGTCAACAACGCCCGCACCGACAAGCTCGACGGCTTCATGTGGCGCTACAGCTTTCAGGAACGCCGCTGCCTGATCCCAGTCACCGAGTTCTGCGAGGCGGAGGGGGAGAAAGGGTGCAAGACCCGCACCTGGTTCTCGCTTCCCGATGAGGAAGTGTTCGCTGTCGCCGGCATCTGGCGCGACACCGCCGAATGGGGGCCGGCGTACTCGATGGTGATGACGGAGGCGTGCGCCCATGTGCAGGGCGTGCACGACCGGATGCCAGTCATCCTCGCCCGCGACACCTGGTTCGACTGGCTCGACGGAGCGCCCGACGACGCCCGCCTGCTGTGCCAGCCCTACCCCGCCGACATGGTCGTCCGCCGCACCGACGAGCCTTGGGTGAAGCGATAATCTTCTCCGGGGGGATTGCGAATCTGTTCCGCATTTGTTCTCCTAGGCAAATGCACAGAATCAGCCGACAGGACCTCTTCAGCACCATCTACGTCATCATCACGTGCAGCCGCCTGAAGCGGCGGACGGGCGGACGACAAGTGCTAGATTCTCTCGAGACCCAGAAGGGTCAATCGGCGGTCGCCGAGCTTATTTGCAACGCCCTCGACAATGACAGCACGATGGTGATCCGGACGGAAACAGTCGGCCCGGCCCACACGGCGCAGCGCGGAAAGTGGGGGATCGATGAGCCGGTGCCCGCCACTGTTCCGCCGCCACCTCCGCCACCGAGGCCGCTTGACCGCGAATAATCGCGCGTCAGATTTTGCTGTCCTACAAGGCAAATAATCCGACATAGACTCGTCGATGGACGATCTCCCACTCCCCGAATATCGCCACCCCTTCTTCATCGAAGAGGATCGCGATCCGCTGCCCATGCTGTTCGACGCAGAGGGCTATCCCGTCATCCAGTTCGAACCGGTGCCGCAGCAACGTCGCCGCAAGTGCGGCTGGGATGCGGACCGGCAGCGCACGTTCATCGCCATCCTCGCCCGCGTCCGTCGACACGATATTCCGCCGCACGGACGACCCGTGGGTCAAGCGATAGGCAAGCCCGTCACTTGGCCCACGCACTCATACGCCGGGTCGTGACGCCTAGCAGTGAGCCATTGAACTTTCGACGATGTCATCGCTGTGCATGATCATCGATTTGGCCCACGCCAGGATTGGTCCCTTCCTGGTGGTAACCACATGCAGCGTTCCACTCTTGGCGCCTTGCTTGTCGATAAGCTTCGCGACGATTTCATTGATCTCGGCTGTGGCCTTGATCAGCGATTCATCATGGAACGGGCTGGGTTCCGGCAGGCTCAGAAATCCCGTCGAGTTCAAGGCGCCTGTCTTCGGTACCTGAACTACGACGCAATTGCCGGAAAAGTCCGGATAGCATATAATCCGGCCGGTGGGGTCGCCTTCGGCATCGACTTCGATACCAGCGCGATATTCCAGGGGGATTGGCTTGTCGTCCATGGCTGAACCTCCTTGTTCGTTAAACAAGTGGTGTTCGGCACACTATTAATCTAAATTAAACATGCGGCCCGCGCAATCGGCATTGAAATGCGTTGTCGCCGGCTTCCTTTCCTCGCCGCTCAAAAAACGCTGTCCTACAGGCACTCAACCGTGCTTGTTCGCAGCAGCTCTTTGAACCTTGCCGATTCCCCCCGCTCGTCGTCCCGCCAAGGTGACAAAGTTTGCGAAGTTTGCACGGCCTGTTTCTTGCAAACTTCGGAGCGTCGGCGGCATCACAGCCGCAGCCCAAACCGCGGCCCCGCCCACACCATCAACGCATAGAGCGCTACGGTCAGCACGCATCCCGCAACCAAACTCGCCCAGAACCCGAACCCGTTCCTCAACATCATCGGAATCAGCAGGAACATCGGCAGCGAGGGCAGGACGAACCAGAAGGTTGCCTCGGCATGGCTCGCCATGTTCGCCGCGTCCGGCTTGTCGCGCCACAGCCAGATCATGCCGAGCACCGACACGAGCGGCAGCGAGGCGATCAGTCCGCCAAACCCCGGATAGCGCTTCGCCACCTCCGAAATGATGGCGATCAGGGATTACGGTGACAGTCGCCATAAAACACCTAATTCCCAGCGCTCCCACCCCACTCCTCTACAATCTCCGGATGCGGTTTGCCCTGCTCGCGCAGCACCTTCGCCAGCTTGTTGAACAGGTGCGGGTTGCCGCGCTTGCTCGCAGCGTCGCCGTTCACCGTCGACAGGCCGTGGCCCGGCATGCTGAGGTGAATGTCGCCCGCCTCCTCGTCGAACCAAAACCCGATCGTCACCTGCCCCGTCTTGCCGCTTCGCTCGGACATTTCCTTCGCCCCTGGCTAGAAGCCTAAAAATCGAACGCCTTGATGTAGGGATATAGGTCCTCGGCCAGTTGGGCTTCGTTGATTGCGCCTGTCACCGCGGCTTCGAACAGCACGCCCGGCGTGGTATCGCCCTGCATGGCAAGGACGTATCCGTTGATTCCCAGGAACTGCAGCATGGCAACGAAGCCGGTGCGCTTGTTTCCGTCCACAAAGCCGTGGTTCTTCGCTAGCCCAACACCCAAGCGAACAGCGAGGGAAAGAACGTCACCTTCGCCGTCGTAATGATACAATTGCTGCGGCCTGGCGAGTGCACTTTCGACGAGCGAGAGGTCGCGTACGCCATCGGCGCCGCCGAACCGCTCGATCTGCTCGCTATGGGTTTTCAGGATATCGTCGAGGTCGAGCCACAAGGGCTCACTTGGCGAGGTATTCAAGCGACTTCGCGAAATGAGCGATAATGGCCTGGCGCAGCGTCGGCTTATCGGCCTTGGGCTGCGGGCGCGCCGAAAGAGGCGTACGAACCGCCGGCTTTTCAGCGTACTTCAGCATGGCATTCGCCCTTCCTTGCGTCACGCTTGATATATGGTGTTATCCACATACCGGTCAACGCTCATGCCAATAACCTACTGGCATGAGACAAGTTTCAGCGTTTTGATTTAACATACTGCTACTGTCTTATCGCTGTATGGCGCCTGCAGCCTGGGGGAAAGCTTTACGGCTGCCGTAACGGAGGTAATCCGTGACGTCGATCCTGTCCGCCTGACGGCGGCAGGTCGGCCGGCTTTTCTGCCTCTCTCCGCGCTGGCTCCCGATTGCTTCGCAATCGTTCCCCTGCGCTCGGGGCAGAAAAGGCTGTCCTACAGGGGTAGGTTTTGCGCATAGACTCGTCGATGGACCATCCCGACCTCCCCCTCCCCGAATTTCGCCACCCCTTCTTCATCGAAGAGGACCGCACCCCGCTTCCGATGCTGTTCGATGCGGAAGGCTATCCCGTCATCCAGTTCGAACCCGTGCCGCAGCTGCGCCGCCGCAAGTGCGGCTGGGACGCCGACCGGCAGCGGGCGTTCATCGCGATGCTCGCGCGCGTTCCGTCGGTCGCCCATGCCGCCAAGGCGGTGGGGATGAGCCGGCGCTCGGCCTATGCGCTGGCGGACAAGCCGGAGGCGGCCGAATTCGCCAAGGCTTGGGACATGGCGATCGACCACGGCATGACCCGCCTTCGCGACTCGACCCTCACGCGCTGCCTTGATGGCGGCGACTTCGTGCCCGTGATCCGCAAGGGTCGCCTGGTCCGCGTCGACTTCCGCCGCAACGACCGGCTGGCCATCGCCATCCTCTCGGGCAAGCACAAGGCCATCGAAGATTACCGCCGCGGCGCGCTCACCCGCTGGCGGCAGAAGCGCGAGTGGGAAGCGGCCGACGCCGCCAAGGCCGAGGCCGAGGCCGCCCGCGAACAGGCCCACCGCGACTGGCCGGAAGAGACGGAGGAATTTATCGCCAAGGGCCGGCAGCGTCCCCTCCCGCGCGTCCGGATGCTCTGATGCTTAGATTCACAAATCAGGCCGAAAACGATGCCGCTCTCAATGCATTTTGTGAACTTAAGCGCCCGCCATCCATTGTGCCTGGCGAGCGGGCGTAAGGAGATGTGCCATGCGCTCCGCCCTGCTCTGGCTGATCGGCATCCCGATCCCGCTAATCCTGCTGCTCGCTTACTGCACGGGGCATCTCTGATCCTATCGGCGGCTCGTTCGTTTTCCTTTGCAAGGAGACGATGATGACCGACACCAAACGCGACCCCCACGCCGACAACGACCTGATGGAAGACGACCTTCCAACGCCGTCCCAGGGCGGCTCGTCGGGCGGCGACCTTCAGCGGGAGATCGGTTCGCTCGACGAGGAAGCCACCGCGACCGGCGCCGATCCTCAACCGACGTCGGTGCAGAAGGGCCAGAAGCCGCGCGACGGCGACGAGCCCAACCTGCCCAACCGCGACGGCACCGGGCAGGCGAACCGCGCCGAGCCGAAGCGGAGCTGAAAAATCTCCCTTGTGTATTACTAAACTAATACGGTAGGGATTGCGCATCCAGGGTGCCGGGCGGAAGGCTCGGCCCGTCCTTCAGGGGGGAAAAGATGCGCAAGACCTGTTCCACCACGCTCGCCGCAACCGCCGCCATCGCCATCGCTGCCGCGGCCCCGCTTGCTCCCGGCCTCGCCGCCGCGCCCAGCGCGACCGCGCCCGACCTGTCGAAGGTCCCGCTGATCCCGCGCACCAGCCTGTTCGGCAATCCGGTCAAATCCGCCGGCAAAATCTCGCCCGACGGCAAGTCCTTCGCCTTCATCGCTCCCCGCGACGGTGTCATGAACCTGTGGGTCGCGCCGATCGGCGATGTCGCCGCCGCCAAACCGCTGACCGCCGAAACCAAGCGCCCGATCCGCCAATATTTCTGGTCGCCGGACAGCAAGCAGCTGCTCTTCATCAACGACGCCGGCGGCGATGAAAACTTCCTGCTCTACGGCGTCGACATCAACACCGCCGCGGTCCGTTCGCTGACCCCGTTCCAGAAGACCCGGGTCCGCCTCATCCAGGTGTCGCCCGACGTTCCCGACCGCATCCTGGTTGGCATCAACAACCGCGATGCCAAGTGGCACGACGTCTACAGCCTCGACCTCGCCAGCGGGAAGCTGACCCCGGTTCTGATGAACACGGGCGACTATGCCAATTTCATCGCCGACCAGAAGCTGGTGATCCGCGCCGCCTCGAAAGCCCGCGACGATGGCGGGGCCGACTATTACCGCGTCGCCGGCAACGAGGTCGAAGCCACCCCGTTCGAAAGCGTCGGCCTCGACGATAGCCTGACCACCGACCCGATCGGCTACACCTCCGACGGCAAGACGCTCTACTGGATCGACAGCCGAAACCGCGAAACCGCCGCGCTGATCGCCCAGGACGTCGCCACCGGCGCCAGGACGGTGATCGCCAGCGACCCTCGCGCCGATATCGGCGGCGCTATCGCCGACCCGCGTACCGGCAAGGTGCTGGCCTATGGCGTCGAATATCTTCGCAACGAATGGAAGCCGCTCGACGCCACGGTCGGCGCCGACGTCGCCTTCCTCGAAAAGCAGCTGAAGGGCGATATCGCGGTCACCTCGCAGACGCTCGACAACAGCAAGTGGACCGTCGCGGTCGATCCGGTCACGGCGCCATCCTCGGTCTGGCTCTTCGACCGCGGCACAAGGGCGCTGACCAAGCTCTACACAGGCCGCCCCGCGCTGGAGGGCATGCCGCTGGTCGCCATGCACCCGGTCGAGATCAAGTCGCGCGACGGGAAAATCCTTCCCTCCTACCTGACCTTGCCGCCGGGCAGCGATGCCGACGGCGACGGCCGGCCCAACGCGCCGGTCCCGCTCGTCCTGCTGGTGCACGGTGGGCCATGGGGCCGCGACAGCTACGGCTATGACGGGCTGCACCAGCTGCTCGCCAACCGCGGCTACGCGGTCCTTGCGACCAACTTCCGCGCCTCGACCGGCTTCGGGAAGAGCTTCGTCAAGGCCGGCGACCTGCAGTGGGGCCGGGCGATGCACGACGACCTTATCGACGCCACCGACTGGGCCATCGCCAATGGCGTGACCAGCCCCGACAAGGTCGCGATCATGGGCGGCAGCTATGGCGGCTATGCGACGCTCGCCGGCGTGACGATGACCCCCGACAAGTTCGCCTGCGGCGTCGACATCGTCGGGCCTTCAAACCTCGAAACGCTGCTCAAGACGATCCCGCCTTATTGGACCGCGATCCGCACCCAATTCTACAAGCGGATGGGCGATCCCAACACGGCGGAGGGGCTTGCGCTGCTGAAGGAGCGCTCGCCGCTCTACTACGCCGACAAGATCACCAAGCCGCTGCTCATCGGCCAGGGCGCCAACGACCCGCGCGTCAACGTCGCCGAGTCCGAGCAGATCGTGGATGCCATGAAGTCGCGCTCGATCCCGGTGACCTATGTCGTCTTCCCGGACGAAGGCCACGGCTTCGCCCGCCCGGCGAACAACCTCGCCTTCTATGGAATCACCGAGCAATTCCTAGGCAAGTGCCTGGGCGGCCGCGCCGAGGCGCTGGGCAATGACGTCCGCCAGTCGAGCGCCAAGGTCGAGGAGGGCGCCGGGCTCGTCCCGGGCCTGTCCGCCGCCACCGCGTCGGGCGGAGGGAAGTAGCCTAGGGCAGCCGCAGCGCCGCCAGCCGCACATCGTCGCGCATGCTGGTAGCCGGAAGGACGAAGCGGACCTTCTTCGACGCAAAGTCGATGGAGATGCGGTCGAACGCCTTCATCGCGTTCATTCCCAGCAGCAGGGCCGGGCGTTCGTCCAGACCCAGCTGCCGGAAAACATGCGCGTTGGCGAAGGCCACCGGCAGCTTGCTCAATCCTACTCCGGATCCCAGCTGCAGCTCGCGCAAGGTCGCCGACCTAGCGAGAAGTATCTCGCCGGTAACGGATTCGATCGTCATCTGCTCCGGATTGATCTGGACCCGCCGCCGGGTCAGCGCTCGTTCGAGCGCCAGGTTGCCGATCGTCACCTGCGATCCGGTGTCGACGATGACCGTCACCTTCTGACCGTCGATCTTGGCATGGGTGAAGATCAGCCTCCCCTGCCGGGCCTTGGCGCGCACGACGATCGTATCCTTGTCGATCGGCTCGACCTCGCGGACGGCTGGCGTGATCGACATCGTCCCGGCCTTGAAGTCGAACAGCACTTTCTGCGAGCGCAGGCTGTCGATGCCCAGCATTCCGTCGGCACCGATGCTCGATGCTTCCAGCGCCGGCGCGTTGTTCACCGACACCACCTTGTTGCTGATCTTCAGGCGGGGAATCTTGACCGTCTTGACATCATTGACCCCGACGACGCTGTGGAGCGTGACATTCCGGCCGCTTTCCAGTTGCAGCGCGTTGGCCAGCTGGCGGGAAATGATGGTCCGTTCGGCCCCGGTGTCGACCAGGAAGCGATACGGCCCCTGCCCAGCGACGGAAACCGCCACCGTCATGCGATGACCGGCGTCCCGGCCGATGGCCATTTCGTCCGTGATGGTTTGGCGATCGACCGTGTCGAGCGTTCCCGCCGCGCCCCCCGCCGTTGTCGGCTGTGCAAGCAAAGCGGGTGTCGAAATGGCCAGTCCGGCGGCAATCCAAGGCGCGAGTTTCATCGGCGGCGCTCCGTCGGCGACCTTCGATGTGCCGCCGCTCCGAAAAGCTACGCCCGTCGGTCATTCACCGCAAGCAAGGCATTTTTCGGGTCACATCGGATTGGATATCAACCTGTTGGTAAGCCTGTTTTCATAATCTGGCCTCCCGTGGACAGCTCCGGGTGGAGCTTGGGTGGAGTGCGTGACGAGTGAATAGCCAGCCTGTCGAGACAACGCTTTACTCGCTGTCGGACGCTCCACCTGTCCCCAGGCCATCGCCCGATCGGCGCGACGGTGAGCGGCACATGACCCTGTACCGCGTCGGTTCGATGCTGGTGGAAAACCGTCGCGAGCTGTGCCTCATCAAGAATATCTCGGCCGGCGGAATGATGGTGCGCCTCTATTGCTCGGTCGCGGAAGGAACGCCGGTCACGATCGAGCTGAAGAGCGGCCAGCCGATCCACGGCTGTGTAAGCTGGGTCAACGACCAGCAGGCCGGTGTGGCCTTCGATCAACCGGTCGACGTCATCGACATCCTGTCCGCCTCGATGAGCGGCCCCCGTCCACGGATGCCCCGCATCGAAACCGATTGCCATGCAATGCTCCGCGACGGCGCCAATTCGCTGCGCGTCAAAGTTTGCGACATCTCGCAGGGCGGCGTGAAGGTCGCATGCGAAACGATCATCCCCCGCGGCGCCGACGTCGTCATTTCGCTTCCGGGGATCGAGCCGCAGCGCGCCATCGCCTGCTGGGTCGAGGGCGGATTTATCGGTATCGCCTTCAACCGGCTGGTCCCGCTCGGCGAGCTGGTTGGATGGCTTCAGGGTCAACGGGAGAGCCAGCGAAGCGCTGGCTGACCGGCTATTCGATCGGCGTCGGGTAGAACCTGCCCAGCCATTGCTCGCCGTAGCGGCGCTCTTCTTCCCGGGTCGAGGATTTCAGGCCGGGCCGCCGAAAATCGGGCTTCACCCGGGCGCGCGGCGTCGGGACGTGACGAAGCACCTGCTCCGGCGCCAGCTTGTGCGCGAAGCTGATCCCCGCGTGCCGGGTCTTGACCCACGCAACCTTGCCGGGAATGCTGAGATCACCCTTGCGAAAAACGATCGAAGCGCCCTCCACCGGCAGCTTGTCGCCTTCCACCAGCGCGCCGTCCGCGCTGAGGTTGCGCAGCTTGACGGACAGCGACGTGCCCGACAGCTCGAGCCGCGCCGCCATCAGCACGTTCGAGCGACGCGACTTTCGATTTTGCGTGTTGCTGCTCTCGTCCATTGACGCTTTCATAGGGCAAAGCGGTAAAACTAGGTTTAACGCGGCCATCCGGATGACGAATTTTTCCCGCCCCATGGTCCTGCTTGTCCTGCTGGCGATCTTCATATTGGTCGGCGCGATCGGGGGGCCGGGCAATTCGTTCGATGTGGCGGTGAACGCCCTGATGGCTGGCCTTCGCCATTCGCATCCGCAGTTGACCAGCTTGACCGCCGTCCTCACCCAGCTGGGAAGCGTCTACGCGACGCTGGGGCTCGGTCTGTTGGCTGCCGCCTGGCTTGCGTTCCGCGGAAGACGCCGCTCCGCTTTGTTCCTGGCCGCGATAGTCCTCCTCGAGCGGCTGTCGGTCGATGGGCTGAAGATCGCGACCGCTCGCCCGAGGCCCGATCTGGAGCTTTTGCCCTTCATGCCGGCAAGCTTCAGTTTTCCAAGCGGCCATTCCGCCAACAGCATGACGGTCTTCACGGCCATCGCCTTTATCGCCGTTCCGCCTGCCTGGCGCAGGATCGCGCTGTTCGTCGCCATCGGCGTCGCGATCGTCATCGGCATCACCCGCATCTTTCTGGGCGTTCATTGGCCGAGCGACGTCATCGGCGGCTGGGCCTGGGGCCTGTTTGTGGTTGGTCTTGCGCTGATCTGGGGCCGGCGATCAGGCGCGATCGAAGCGGAGCATGATATTGTTGGACGGCATCTCCCGCCGATCCGCGAGGATTAGGCCGCGCTTCTCCGCTTCGGCTGCAAAAACCTCGACGAGGCGGAGACCCCATTCGGCGTTACGCGCTTTCAGGCTCTGGTCGAAAGCGAGGTTCGATGGCGCGGCCTCGACGCCAGCTTCCAGCCACGGCCCGTAAAGGATGACTGACCCGCCTGGCGCGAGAACCCGCTGTGCACCGTCGAGCAGGCCGATAGCCGATTGCCATGGACTGATGTGCACCATGTTGATGCACAAGATCGCATTCGCCTGGTCGACCGGCCATTCGTCAGCACGGGTGTCGATCAACAATGGGGGAAGCAGGTTTGGCGGGCCGCCCTCTCGCCAGGCTCTGATCGAGGCTAGCGCTTCCGTGTCGGGATCGCTCGGCAGCCAGTCGAGGTTCGGGAAACGCGACGAGAAGGCCAGCGCATGTTCGCCGGTCCCGCTAGCGATCTCCAGCACCAGCCCGCTTGCCGGGAGCCATCCGGCCAGCACATCGCCGATCGGGCCGACGTTCCGCGCCGCGGCCGGAGCCTGCCGCCTCACACCGGCGCCAAGATCGCCGACATTGTAGGGCGGGAAGCTGGGCTCAGCCATCAGGCTGCGTGCGCTCTTGCCCGCCGCTCTCGCACGATCAGCCAGAGCAGCAGGCCGATCGGACCCGCCATCAGCGTCAAGAACAGGAAAGGCAGCTGGACCAGCCGATGGAAGCCCTTGTTGTCGGCGTCGCGCGCGATCCACTGGCCGATGAACAGGTCGAACGCGAGGTAATGCGTCCAGCCCAGCACGATCCCGCCGTCACTCATGAACAGGGCGCGAAGGCCCGGCAGCGTATAGTCCATGATGTCGGGAGGCGGGGCGCCGGCGACACGAACGGGATCAGCCAGGCCGCCGAACAGGGCGATGAACATGCCGGCGTAGACCAGGCACAGCAGGCCAACCCCGAAGAACAGGATCGAGGCCATTACGATTGGGCGCCTCGGCAGGAAAGCCAGCATCGCCCAGCAGGCAAAGGCGACGACGTTCGTCAGGACGAACAACGACTGCCACATCAGCCGCCGCCGACCAGCGGCGCGGCACTGACGCCATCGGGCGCGGGCGTCTGGTAGGCCAGGATCGGCTTCCTCGCCGCCAGCGTCTCGTCGAGGCGGCGGCGCGGCGCATAGATGGGCGCGGCCTTGAGCGTCTCATCCCCCGCCCTCGCCTTCTCCGCGATCGAACGAAGCGCCGCGATGAACTGGTCGAGATTCGCCTTGGATTCCGTCTCCGTCGGCTCGACCAGCATCGCGCCATGGACGACCAGCGGGAAATACATGGTCATCGGGTGGAAGCCCTCGTCGATCAGCGCCTTGGCGACGTCGATCGTCGAGAAGCCTTCCGCAAAGCCCTTATCGCTGAAGATCGCCTCGTGCATGCACGGCCCGCTGAACGCGAAGGGCGCGTCGAGCACGTCTTCCAGACTGCGGAGGATGTAGTTGGCATTGAGGACGCTGTCCTCGGCCACTTGCTTCAGCCCGTCTGCGCCGTGGCTCAGCATGTAGGTCAGCGCGCGGGTGAACATGCCCATCTGGCCATGGAAGGCGACCATCCGGCCGAAAGCATCAGGATGCTCGTCCGCCGCATCCTCTTCCTCGACCATCTTGTAGCTGCCGTCGGGATATTTGGCCGCGAAGGGCAGCGGACCATAGGGCGCCAGCGCCTCCGACAGCACCACTGGCCCCGAACCCGGCCCGCCACCGCCGTGGGGCGTCGAGAAGGTCTTGTGCAGGTTGATGTGCATCGCATCGACGCCGAGATCGCCCGGCTTAACCTTGCCGACGATCGCGTTGAAGTTGGCGCCGTCGCAATAGACGAAG
>CAMPIY010000029.1 GCA_946886645.1 uncultured Sphingomonas sp. | reverse complement strand
CCCCGTCCGTTCGCTCGGTGATCAGGAAGCTGGGCATGACCGGGTCGCGGGGGGACGCGAGGAACGCTTCCGCGTCTTTCAGCCCATAGGGCCTAGGTGCCGTCGCGAGGTTGCGCACGATCTGCTCGTCGGCAATCGCGCGCGCCAGCGCCGGCGCATCCTCGGCCCAGCCGGGTCGTAACAGCAGTCGGTCGGTACGGGCGAACATCATTCGCTTCCTTCTCCTCTCGAACGGCCCGCTACGGCCGCTCTGTTTCAGTTTCGGGAGAAGATTGAGACGCAACAAAAAAGGGAGGAGAGGGGGCTTCCCTCTTCTCCCTTTTCGAGTCCGGTTTTGTAGGTCTCGACTTGGGCTGCCCCCTCCGGGAGCGGCCCTTTATCGACCGATCCCTATTATTCCGCCGCCTCCGGCATAATCGCTTCTACGTGGACGTATTTGCGACCGAGCTTGCCGTCGCGGAAACAGACGCGACCGTCCGTAAGCGCAAAAAGCGTATGGTCTTTGCCCAGGCCAACATTGTTGCCCGGGTACCATTTGGTGCCGCGTTGACGGACGATGATGTTGCCGGCGCGAACCGCTTCGCTGCCGAACTTCTTCACGCCGAGGCGCTTCGATTCTGAATCGCGGCCGTTACGCGACGAGCCGCCTGCCTTTTTATGTGCCATCTTAAGCTCTTACTTCTTCTTCGCGGCGGCCTTGGGGGCTGCCTTCTTCGCTGCCGCCTTAGCAGGTGCAGCATCCTTTGTCGACTTGGCTTCGGCCTTCGGCGCTGCTTCCTTCTTTGGAGCGGCAGCCTTCTTGGGCGCGGCTTCCTTCGCAGGCGCAGCAGCCTCGGCCTTTTCAGCCTTGGGCGCTTCAGCCTTCTTGCTCGCGCCCTTGCCGCCGATGCTCACGATCTCGAGAATCGTGTGCTGCTGGCGGTGGCCCTTCTTGCGGCGGTAATTGTGCCGGCGGCGCTTCTTGAAGACGGTGACCTTCTCGCCCTTCGCCTGGGCGACGATCTTCGCCGCGACGGTCAGGCCGCTGGTCGACTTCAGGTCCGACCCTTCGCCCGCGAGCAGGACATCGGTGAGGTCGATGCTGTCACCGGCCTCGCCGGCCAGCTTCTCGACGACGATCTTGTCTCCGGGGGCAACGCGATACTGCTTGCCACCCGTGCGCACGATAGCGAACATGGGCCTTATCACTTTCCGTAACAATTGACCGCGCAAGGTTTGGCCGCGTGGCCACGAGGCCTCGCGCGGGAAAGCGTGCCGCCTATGGGCCGGTGGCGATTCTGTCAACCGCAGACTGGGCCGTCCGGATTGTTGCTATGACGCAACAACACCCCCGATAAATGGTGCCCGCTTCCGCCTGGGCGCTTTACCGGACCCGCGTTTCCGTATCTCTTCGCAACTGGCCAACCTTTTTGGATTGGCGATCAATAGGGGGAGTGACGTCATGTCCCTTGCGCTTCGTGCCATTCTTCTCGCGAGCCTTTCCACCTTGGCCTTTACCAGCGCCGCAGCCGCCCAGGATCAGCCGGCGGCGCCCGCAGCGCCCCAGGCGGACAGCGACAATGCCTCGGCCGAAATCATCGTCACCGGAACGCGCCGGACGGACCGCACGGTCGCCGACAGCCCCGTTCCGGTCGACGTCCTCAGCGCCGAAACGCTGGCCCAGAGTGGCCATACGGAAATCAACCGCGCGCTCACGCAGGAAGTGCCCAGCTTCAACTTCCCGCAGCCATCGATCACCGACGGCACCGACGTCATCCGCCCGGCAACCCTGCGCGGCCTCGGGCCGGACCAGACGCTGGTCCTGATCAATGGCAAGCGGCGGCACACGTCGGCCCTGCTGAACATCAACGGGTCGGTCGGACGCGGAACCTCGGCGGTCGACGTCAACCTGATCCCGACGATCGCCTTGTCCCGCGTCGAGGTGCTGCGCGACGGCGCGGCCGCCCAATATGGATCCGACGCGATTGCCGGCGTCATCAACTTCCAGCTGCGCAGCGCCCGCTCCGGCGGAAAGGCGACCGCGACCTACGGGCAATATTTTACCCATGTCGACGACGTGCAGACATATAGCGGGGTGGTGACCGGACCGGGCGATACGCCCGTCCTCGCGCCGGACGGCACGCTCGAGCTGGATTACACCGGCAAGGACCGCAAGCGCCGCGACGGGGAAACGCTCACACTGGCCGGCGTGATCGGTTTGCCCATCGGCGCCGAGGGACAGATCAACATCGCCGGCGAGTTTCAGGATCGCAACGACACCAACCGGACCGGCGCCGACCCGCGGCGGCAATATAATCTGATCGGGCCCGCGCTCGATCCGCGCGAACTGACCTTCGACCGGTTCAGCCACCGCTACGGCGATCCGGATACGCGCGACGCCAAGATTTTCGTCAATGCCGACATGCCGGTCGGCGGCGGGGAAACCGAAGTCTATGCGTTCGGCAGCTATAACGACCGCAAGGGCGAAAGCGCCGGCTTCTACCGGCTGGCCAACGATGCCCGGAACGTCCCGGCCATTTATCCCGACGGCTTCCTGCCGCTGATCACCACCGACACCGACGACTATGCGGGAACGCTCGGCGTTCGCGGCGCACTGGCCGGATGGCGTTGGGACCTGTCGGGCCAATATGGCCGCGACCGGGTCGACTTCACCATCAAGAACAGCCTCAACCGCTCCTTCGGGGCGGATTCGCAGACCGAGTTCGATTCCGGCGGCCTGACCTACAGCCAGACATTGTTCAACCTGGACGTCAGCCGCGACCTGAACCTCGGCTTCGGCAAGAAGACGACGCTGGCGCTGGGCGCGGAATATCGCCGGGAGATGTTCGACATCCGGCCGGGCGAGCCCAACAGCTATGCCAACGGCCCGGCGGGCGGTGCCCCCGGAGCGCAGGTGTTCCCGGGCTTCCAGCCGTCCATCGGCGGCGTTCGTGTCGACGAGAAGAACAAGCGGCACAACTGGTCCGGTTATGCCGAGCTCGACACCGATATCACCGACCGGTTCAGCATCCAGGCGGCGCTCCGGTACGAGGACTATTCGGACTTCGGTTCGGACTGGAACTGGAAGCTGGCGGCTCGTTTCGAGCCGATCGACGGAATTGCGCTTCGGGCCTCGGCCTCGACCGGCTTCCGCGCTCCGTCGCTTCAGCAGCAATTCTACGCTGCCCAAGCCACCAACAATGTCGCCGGTGTCCTGCTCGACACGGTCACATTGCCGGTCAACAACCCGGTGGCGATCGCGCTGGGCGCGACGCCCCTGGAGCCAGAGCGGTCGAAGAATTATTCGGCCGGGATCGTCGTCACCGCGATTCCGCGCCTGAATATCACGCTGGACGTCTACCAGGTCGATATCGACGACCGCATCGTCGTCACCGACAACCTGCAGGCCACCCGCGATGGGCTCGGCAACCCGACCGGTGCCGATCCCGGCTTCTCGATCGCGGAAATCCTCAATGCGGCGGGGTTCCCGACGGTCAACGCGGCGCGTTTCTTCGTCAACGGCGTCGATACCCGCACCAAGGGCCTGGACCTTGTGACGACCTATCGCGTGCCCGACATCGCCGGCGGCCGGTTGAACCTGACCGCGGGCCTCAATCTCAACAAGACCAAGATCCGCAAGGTGCTGGCCGCGCCCGGCGCCTTGTCGGAAGTTCCCAATCTCGTGCTCTTCGGCCGCCAGGAATCGCTCCGGCTCGTGAAGGGGCAGCCGCGCAACAAGATCAACCTGTCGGCGGACTATGAGCGTGACTGGTTCGGCCTGACGCTGCGGTCGACCCGCTACGGCAAGGCGCTGGACGCCGGCGCACCCGCAAGCGGGGTCCAGGACATCCACCTGGCGGCCAAGTGGATCACCGACCTGGAGTTCCGCTTCAAGCCGATGGGCGACCGGCTGACGCTGGCGCTGGGCGGAAACAACATCTTCGATGTCTATCCGACCAACACCCCGCGCGGGCAGGCGGTCGACCCGGATTCCGGATTGACGGTCAACCTGCCATCGACGCGTTATGTGACGCCGTTCAGCAACTTCTCGCCGTTCGGTTTCAACGGCCGGTTCCTGTACGGCCGCGTGTCGGTGAATTTCTGATCATGGAGCGGAGGCCGGCAACGGCCTCCGCTTAGTGTCTGTGCTCCGGCTTTAATTTATAGCGCTCGCCGTCGAACCCTTCGAATAGGGTCGAAATGGCCGGATGGTCGATCGGTTCGCCTTCTTCGTCCGCCACCAGATTCTGCTGGCTGACATAGGCGACGTAGCTCGACTCCGAATTTTCGGCGAGCAGGTGGTAGAAGGGCTGGTCCTTGGACGGCCGCATGGCTTCGGGAATGGCTTCATACCATTCGTCGCTGTTGGCGAAGACCGGGTCGACGTCGAAAACCACGCCGCGGAAATCGAGCAGGCGATGCCGCACCATTTCACCAATGCCGTAGCGGGCATGGGGGATCGATGAGGGTTCGGCGCTGTTCATGGCTACAATGTAATTGCCGCATAGGCGGTGACAAGCGGGAAACCGGCAGGGGGGCCGGTTCGTTCCCATGGGCATGGCTACCGTAACGACCGATTTCGCGATCGACCGGCTGGCTTTCGCCCCGGACGATGTCGACCTCTCCCGCTCCCCGATGGCGGGGCAGCTTGGCATGGAAACCTTCGTTCTCGGCGCCTTCAACCCGGGCATGACCCGGCTCGCCAACGGCAATTTGCTGATGATGGTCAGGATCGCCGAGGCGCTCAAAAATCCGATCGCCAACGGGCATGTCCATGTCATCCGCTGGAGCGAGGGCGGGTTCGTCATCGACCACTGGCCGCTGGAACTGGCCGACACGGCGGACCCGAGGAAATTCCTGATGCGTGGCGGCGGGTGGAAGGTGATGGCCCTGACCAGCCTTTCCTGGCTGCTCCCCGTCGAGCTTTCGGCCGACGGGCTGGAGGTGGTGGCGGTCCATTACGACAGGGCAATCGCGCCCGAAGGCGACTGGCAATGTTACGGCGTGGAGGATGCGCGGATCAGCAAGGTCGGGGACGAATGGCTGATGACTACCTGCTCGGTCAGCCCGGAGCGGCATTCGACGACGCTCTATCGCTCCGACAACGGCCTCGACTGGCGCTTCGCCGACATCGTGCTCGATCATCAGAACAAGGACATGCTGATTTTCGAAGGCAAGATCGACGGCCAATATTGGGCTCAGACCCGGCCGCTGGGCGACCTTTATTTCGCATATCCGCCGGGCAGCCAGTGGCGGGCGGGGCCGTCGATCAACCTCGCGACTTCGCCCGACGCGCTTCATTGGAAGCCCTATCTCAAGCCCGGAATCCGCCCCCATGCCGACACGGTCGCGACGGCGCGGATGGGTGGCGGGACTCCGCCGATCCTGACCGACGATGGGTGGCTGGCGCTGTGGCACGGGGTCGAGCCGAAGGAGATCGTCGGCATTTACCGGACCTATTGGTCGCTGCTCGACCGGGACGACCCGTCCAGAATCCTGCGGAGCGACCACCGGCCGCTGATCGAGGCCAATCCCGTGCTGACCGCACCCCTGGAAGAGCAAATGTATGTCCGCGACGTCGTTTTCACGACGGGCATCGCCGACGCGGACGACCATTATGTCGTGGCGTCGGGAGAGGCCGACCTGGCCTGCCGAATCACCCATGTCCCCAAGTCGATATTTGCGTGAGCCGGCCATATATCGAATGAATGGAAGGATTGACGCACCGCCTCGCCCGGATCGGGGACCTGACCGAGCTTCGGGCCTTGATGCGACGGTCGATCGACCGGCTGCAGGACGAATTCCTTACGCCGGCCCAGGTAGTGGCAAGCCACCAGGTCATGGGCCTGGACGCGCAGCTGATCGAGGATCGGACCTATTATGTCGTCGAAGCCCAAGGCGTGATCGCCGGATGCGGCGGCTGGTCGTGGCGGGGGACCCTTTATGGCGGCGACGACAGCATCGTCGTCCGGGAACCCGAGGCGCTCGACCCGAATCGCGACGCCGCCAGGATACGGGCGATGTACACCAATCCGGATTTCGCCCGTCGCGGTATTGGAAGGATGGTCCTGCGGCTGTGCGAGGATGCGGCACGCGACGCGGGATTCCGGCGCGCCGAGATGATGGCGACCTTGGCCGGCGAACCGCTTTATCGCGCCTGCGGCTATCGCCCTGTCGAATTCGTGGAATCGGACATGATTGGCGGGGTCACCGTCCCGCTGCTGAGGATGGAGAAGTCCCTCTGAAGGCGCGGAACGAACGGGCTTTGCAACCTGTTGCGGCGCTGCTAGAGGCCGCGTCCGACCGATGCCGGCCTCAGCGCCGGACAGCAATATCCTGTCATGCGGAGAGGTGGCTGAGAGGTCGAAAGCACCGCACTCGAAATGCGGCGTGCCGGCAACGGTACCGTGGGTTCGAATCCCACCCTCTCCGCCATCCTGCTTCGCTCCCTTCGCAAACCCGTCCGGTTGCGGCTAGGGAGGGGGCATGACCCGCGATAAGGTATCGACGCTCCTCCTGTTCGGCGCGACCGGCGATCTGTCGCATCGGATGCTTCTCCCCTCGCTCTACGGGCTCCACGCCGACGGGTTGCTGCCCGAGGATTTCCGGATCGTCTGCACCGCTCGGAGCGAGCTTACCGACGCGCAATTCCGGGAAAGCGCGGTCGAGGCGCTGAAGGAGCATGTCCCTTCGAGCTTCTACGACCCCCGGATCGCCTTGGTCTTCTCCCGCCGGCTGACTTACGTCGCGCTGGACGCGACCAAGACCGAGGAGTTCAAGCGGCTGGCGAAGAAAGTCGATCCCGATGCCGGCCTCGCCATCTTCCTGTCGACCGCGCCCACCTTGTTCGAGCCGACAATCGAAGGGCTCCGCTCCGCCGGCCTGACCGGCGACAAGGTCCGGCTGGCGCTGGAAAAGCCGCTGGGTTCGGATTTAGCCAGCAGCCGCGAGATCAACGACGCGGTCGCCAAAGCTTTCCCCGAGGAGCGGACGTTCCGGATCGACCATTATCTGGGCAAAGAGACGGTCCAGAACCTGCTCGCCCTGCGGTTCGCCAATTCGGCGTTCGAGCCGCTGTGGAACGCGACGCATATCGACCATATCCAGATTACCGTCGCCGAGACGATCGGGCTGGAAGGGCGTGGCGGTTACTATGACGGCGCCGGGGCGCTGCGGGACATGGTCCAAAACCATATGCTCCAACTGCTCGCGCTGGTGGCGATGGAGCCGCCGGCCGATTTCGATGCGACCGAAATTCGTGACGAGAAGGTGAAAGTGCTGCGCTCGCTCCGGCCGATCCGGGCCGACGATGTTCCCGATCATGTCGTCACCGGCCAATATGGCGCGGGCGCGATCGGCAGCGAGCCGGTGCCGTCCTATCTGGACGAACTTGGCAAGGAGTCGGGCACCGAGACCTTCGTCGCGCTGAAGGCTCATGTCGAAAATTGGCGCTGGGCGGGCGTGCCTTTCTACCTTCGCACCGGCAAGCGGATGCCGGAACGGAAAACCGAGATTTTCATCCAGTTCAAATGCGTGCCCCACTCGATGTTCGCCAAGCGCGGCGCGAAGACCAAGGCCAACAAGCTGATCATTTCGATCCAGCCGGAAGAGAATATCCGCCTGCTGGTCATGGCCAAAACTCCGGGCCTGGACCGCGAGGGCATCCGCCTGCGCGAGGTGCCGCTTGACGTCGGCCTGCGCGATGCCTTCGCCGACACGCGGCGGCGGATCGCTTACGAGCGGCTGCTGCTCGACCTGATCGAAGGCGATCCGACCCTGTTCGTGCGCCGCGACGAGGTCGAGGCGCAGTGGCAATGGATCGACGGCGTCCGTGCCGCCTGGGAGGAAGCGGGGCTGGAACCGAAGAGCTATGGGGCAGGGAGCTGGGGGCCATCATCGGCGATCGCGCTGACCGAGCGCGACGGCGTGCAATGGCATGAATAAGCTAGATCCCCGGGTTGCAGCGGTGACCGACCGGATTATCGAACGGTCGAAGCCCACGCGGAAACGCTATCTCGAGCTGATGGCAGACGAGGCCGAGCGCGGGATCCGCCGGCCGCGCCTGTCGTGCGGGAACTTCGCGCACGGCTTCGCGGCGGCGGGCGAGGACAAGGACGCGATCCGGCAGCTTCGCGGGCCCAACATCGCTATCGTCACCGCCTACAACGACATGCTCTCGGCGCATCAGCCCTATGGCCGCTATCCCGAGCAGCTGAAGATTTTCGCCCGCGAGGCCGGCGCGACGGCCCAGGTCGCGGGCGGGACTCCGGCGATGTGCGACGGGGTGACGCAGGGACAGCCGGGCATGGACCTGTCGCTGTTCAGCCGGGACGTGATCGCGCTCTCGACCGCCGTGGCGTTGAGCCACGGCATGTTTGACGGCGTCGCGATGCTGGGCATTTGCGACAAGATCGTGCCCGGCCTGCTGATCGGCGCGCTTCGCTTCGGCCATTTGCCGGCGCTGCTGATCCCCGCCGGGCCGATGCCGTCGGGGCTCGCCAACAAGGAAAAGCAGCGCGTCCGCCAGCTTTTCGCCGAAGGGGAGGTCGGAGAGGAGGAGCTGCTCGCCGCCGAATCCGCCTCCTACCATGGGGCGGGGACGTGCACCTTCTACGGCACGGCCAACAGCAACCAGATGATGATGGAGTTGATGGGGCTTCACATCCCCGGCGCGGCGTTCGTCAACCCCGGCACGTCGCTGCGGCAGGCCCTGAACCGGGCAGGAATGCACCGTGTTGCAGCGCTGGCGGCGGCGAAGGAGCGGCCGCTAAGCCAGGTCGTGGATGAAAAGGCGATCGTGAATGCGACGGTGGGCCTGCTGGCGACGGGCGGGTCGACCAACCATGCAATCCACATTCCTGCCATCGCTCGGGCGGCGGGGATCGTCATCGACTGGCAGGATTTCGACGAATTGTCGCAAGCCGTGCCGCTGATCGCGCGGGTCTATCCCAGCGGGTCGGGCGACGTGAACGATTTCCACCATGCGGGCGGGATGGCCTTCGCGACGCACACGTTGCTCGAAGGGGGGTTGCTCCACGCCGATACCTTGACCGCCGGAGCCGACGAATTCGGGGCTTACGCGACCGCGGCTGAGTTGTTCCCCCGCGAAGGCGGGGGTCCAGACGCCGCAGGCCCTTCGGGGACTGGGCTCCCGACTGCGCGGGAGAACATGCAGTGGAGGCCGGTCACGGAATCGACGAACCCGGACATGCTTCGGTCCGCGAGCGATCCTTTCCTTCCCGATGGCGGGATGCGGCTGGTCAGCGGCAATCTCGGCCGGGCGATCTTCAAGACGAGCGCCGTCGCCCCGGAGCATTGGACGACCGAGGCGGCCTGCCGGGTCTTTTCCGATCAAAACCAGGTCTTGGCGGCCTTCAGCGCGGGCGAGCTGGACCGCGATGTCGTGGTCGTCGTCCGCTTCCAGGGGCCGAGGGCGAACGGGATGCCGGAGCTTCACAAGCTGACGCCTCCGCTCGGCGTGCTGCAGGACCGGGGCTTCAAGGTGGCGCTGGTGACCGACGGACGCATGTCGGGCGCGAGCGGCAAGGTCCCCGCCGCGATCCACTGCTGCCCTGAAGCGCTTTGCGATGGTCCGCTGGCCCGCCTACGCGATGGCGATGTCATCAAGTTGTGCGGACATGACGGGGTGATCGAGGCCCTAGGGGTCGATCTGGATCAGCGCGAGCCTGCGCCGCCTCCGCCTCCTCCGATCGGCACAGGGCGGGAATTGTTCGCCTTCATGAGGGCGACGGCGGACGATGCGGAGCGCGGCGGGTCGGCGATGCTCCACGCGATGGACGAGGTGGCATGAATATCGACTCTATAATGCGAATGGCGCCGGTCATTCCGGTCCTGACGATCGAGCCGGGACTCGACCCCGCCGCGCTGGCGGAAGCGCTCGTCGAGGCAGGTCTGCCGGTGATCGAGGTGACGCTGCGGACACCGGACGCGCTGGACGCGATCCGCGCGATGGCGGGTGTGGCGGGCGCGGTCGTCGGCGCAGGCACGGTGCTCAACGAAGCGCGGCTGGCGCAGGCAATCGATGCGGGCGCGCAGTTCATTGTTTCACCCGGCTTGACCAATCCGATGGCGCTGGCAGCGCGAGACACCGCCATTCCCTTCCTGCCCGGTGTGGCGACGGCAAGCGACATCATGCGCGGCCTCGACCTGGGGCTGGAGCGGTTCAAATTCTTCCCGGCCGAGGCGGCGGGCGGCCTTCCCGCGCTCAAGGCGCTCGCCGCGCCGTTCGGCAATGTGCGTTTCTGCCCCACTGGGGGGATCAGGGAATCAAGCGCGCCGCAGTGGCTCGCACATCCGTCGGTGCTTTGCGTCGGGGGAAGCTGGATTGTTCCCGCGGGTGAGCGCGACCTTGGGACGATCGGGAAGCTTGCGCGAACGGCGGCTGCTCTCAGGGAATCGGCCCCGTAACGAAACCCCTGGGCCGTTCGCGACGTTGGACGGCTGGATGTATCGGCCCAAACCCTCTCTCCGCGACCGCGCCGCGACCATTGCGCTCGTGCTTGCGATCCATGCCGGGCTGGCCTTCGCGCTGATCAATCTTTCCGGCCCGGTCCGCGAGGCGCTTCCGCAAGAGGTCGTCGAGATGTTCGACGTGACCGAGCCACCGCCGCCCCCGCCGGTCGTGGAGGAGATTCCTCAACCGGAGGAAGCAAAACCGGAGCGCGAGGAAGGCGCTGCCTCGGCCAAGAATATCGAAAGCCAGGCCACCCCCGTGGTCGCGCCCAAGCCGCCGATCTCGCTCCCCATTCCCGTGCCCATGCCGGTCACCCAGACACCGGGGCAGGGCAGCGACCGCACGCAAGGCGCGTCGAACGTCGTCGGTCCGGGCACCGGCGCGGGCGGGGTCGGGACCGGGACCGGCAGCGGCGGATCGGGCCGCGGCACCGGCGGAGGAGGCTCGGGCGGGCAAGGGACTCGCCCGACACTCATCACCCCCTCGCTGACCCGCCGCGACTATCCCGAAGCGGTCGCCCGCGCTTGGCCGAGGGGCCGCGACTCTTTCGTGGCGCTCGCCGTCCGGGTCCAACTCGACGGGCGCGCGACCGACTGCAAGATCAACCGGTCGAGCGGCGACCCGACCATCGACCAATGGACCTGCCGGCTGGTCGAAAGCCGCCTGCGCTTCCGCCCCGCCACCGACGATCGCGGCCGGCCAATCGTCGCATGGTATGGCTACGTCCAGCGCTGACGGCTGGCATTTTCACGACGCTTCCGGCAAGGCGCACCCCGGAACAAGGGAGCCCAAGATGATCGAAGCCGAATGGTGGGACTATGACGACGCCGACGAGATGGCAGAGGCCGTCGCGGGCGACATCGGCTTCATTATCGAAAGTGCGCTTGATGCGCGGGGAGAGGCGCTGATCGCGGTTCCGGGCGGCAAGACCCCGCTGCCGATCTACGCGAAACTGGCCCAGGCCAAGCTCAACTGGAAGAAGGTCACGATCATTCCGACCGACGACCGGCTGGTCCCGCTGACAGACGAGAAGTCGAACATCCGCGCCATCGCCCAGGCGTTCCTTCCGACCGGCGCGCGGGTCTTCCCGATCACCAGCGACATCGCCGATTACAAGCTGGCCGGAAACTCGGCGAACGCGAAGCTGGCCGATCTGAAATTCCCGCTCGACCTCGCCTGGCTCGGCGTCGGCAGCGACGGTCACACCGCCTCGATCTTCCCCGGCCCCGACCTCGACGAAGCACTGAATGCGCCCAAGG
>CAMPIY010000028.1 GCA_946886645.1 uncultured Sphingomonas sp. | reverse complement strand
GGATGCACAAGGGCATCGACTTCGGCGCCCATTACGGCCAGCCGATCGTCGCTACCGCCGACGGGCAGGTGACGCGTGCCGGATGGGCCGGCGGCTACGGACGCCAAGTGCGCCTAGCCCATGGTGGAGGTCTCGCGACCAGTTACAACCATATGAGCCGGATCATCGTCGAGCCGGGCACGCTCGTGCACCAGGGGCAGGTGATCGGCTATGTCGGGTCGTCGGGGCTCTCGACCGGTCCGCACCTGCATTACGAGGTTTATCGAAACGGCGTCGCGGTGAACCCGATGGGCGTGAAATTCGGAAGCTCGGCTGTGTTGGCGGGGGATGAGCTGGCGCGGTTCAAGGCGCGGTTGGCGCAGTTGATGGCGGTGGGGACGAAGGGGTGAGGTGAGATCATTCTTGCCACGACGATACCCGCATTTTGCAGTTCAGTTTCGGATCAACTATTTTGGAAAAGCTGCAGCGGAGCGTGTCGCGATGCGAGGAAGCGCGACGGTGGTAATTGTCCGAGACACGGCCCGCGCCGTTGAAAATCGGGAGCTTTGGTAGGTTCGAAACCTACTCCGCTGCAGCATCTTTCCCCGGAATTTTGCCGCGAAGGCGGTCACGGGAGTAAATCCCGTGACGTCGGTCGGGTTCGCTAACGCGACCCGCCGGCCGGGCAGGACGCTCTCTTCGCGCTGCTAACGATTGCTGTGCAATCGCTTCGCTGCGCTCGGGCTTACCTGCCGTGCCCCCGCCACCTCTTCACCGTGCGGGTGATGATGCCCTGCTCGTCGCCTGTCTCGCGCCAGGAAGAGGCGAAGCTGGGGTCGCTCGAGGCCGGGCGCTTCTCCGGCTCAAGGTCGTCGAAGCGGACGCGGATCGGGATGGCGACACCTTCGCCGCAGACGATGCATTCGCGGTTGCGAAGTGCCGGGATGGCATCGAGGAAGCCGCGAGCACCTTCGGGCATGGCGGCCCGGACGCAGGCCTGGTCTCGATCGTTGTTCAGACGCATCGAGATGATCGTGCCGCACTGCGACAGCACGCCTTCGGCAAGGTCCGACGGGCGCTGCGTGATCAGGCCCAGCGACACGCCGTACTTACGGCCTTCCTTGGCGATACGTTCCAGGATCTTGCGGACCGCCTGGCCGCCGCTGCTTTCGTCCTTGGGGACGTAGCGGTGGGCTTCTTCGCAGACCAACAGGATCGGGCGCTGCGCCTCGGTGCGCGACCAGATCGCATAGTCGAACACCATGCGCGCCAGAACCGACACGACGACGCTGGTGACTTCGGACGGAACGCCCGACACGTCGACGATCGAAATCGGTTTGCCATGCGCCGGCAGGCGGAACAGCTTGCCGATGAAGCTGCCCATCGTGTCGCTCACCAGCATTCCGGAGAACATGAAGGTGTAGCGCGGATCGGCGCGAATCTCGTCGAGCTTGTTCTTCAGGCGCTGATAGGGCGTGGTGTCGCCTGCGCGGTCGAGCTTGCCCATCTCCGCGACCAGGATCTGGTTCAAATCGGTGAGCAGGTAGGGAATCGGCGAATCCACCGTCACCTTGCCATATTGTTCGACATTCTTGCCCTTGGTCCGCGCGGCCAGCAGGCATTTGCCGAGGATGTCGGCGTCGCGCTGGCGCTCGGCGCCGTCGGTCGTCAGCAGGACCTCGCAATGCTCTTCGAAGTTCAACAGCCAGTAAGGCAGCTGGAGGTTGTCGACGTTGAACAGCTCTCCGCAATCCTTGAACGCCGCCGAATATTCGCCGTGCGGGTCGATCATCACGATGTGACCTTCGGGCGAATATTGGGAAATGCGGTGCAGGATCAGCGAGACCGAGGTCGATTTACCGGTACCGGTCGACCCAAGCACCGCGAAATGCTTCGACAGCATCGGGTCGATGTAGAGCGTGCCGCGAATATCGTCGGTCGGATAGACGGTGCCGATCTCGACGTGCGGATCGTCGGCCGCGGCGAAGATGGCGCGCATATCCTCGGTGGTGACGGGCAATACTTCGCAGCCCGGGATCGGATAGCGGGTCACGCCGCGGCGGAAGTTGGACATCCGCCCGCCGGCGACGCTCTGCCCTTCGCCGAGAAAGTCGATCTGGCCCAGCACCTTGCCGTCGCTGCCGGTCGAAAGCGTACGAACATTGGCGATCAGCCAACTGTTGCCGACCATCATCTTGACCTGGCTGCCCACCTGCCCGGCCATGGCTACCGACGGGTCGGCGTGGTTGAGCAGCATTTGCAGGCGGCTGAAATCCATCCAGATGCGCGAGCCCGAGCCGGCGATTTCGAGCACGCGCCCGATCGGCGGGGCGGCGGCATGGTCGGCCGAAGAAGCGGTTGCGCCGTCGGTCTCGCTATAGCTGCTCAGCTCCTCGAGGAACTGCTTCAGGCTCGGTTGGTCGGTCATCGGTAACGCCACCTCATGAAATTGGTTGGCGTTCGATTAGCCTAAGCAGGTTAAAATAAGCTTAGAAGCGGCGCCTGAACGCGGCGGCGGCGGCCCACCCGAGCCCGAGCGAGAGCAGGACGGCGGCGAGACCGTAGAGGAAGCCGTGGCGCTTGGCGGCAAGCGCGACGAAACGTTCGAAGCCCGATTTGCCAATCTCGATTTCGCGCGTGGCGGCGGCGATCACCTTGCCGTTCGACACCAGGAAGGTCTCGGCGGTGTAGGTCCCGACCGGAACCTGGCTGGGGATGGAGATGCGCGCCCGGTAGAGGACGCCTTCGCTGATCTCCACGCCGTGGGGGTGCTCGGCGTAGAGACCTTGGCGCTTCCTAAGGTCGAGCAGTCCGGCCTCAAAGCGGCGTTCCTTGTCGGGCAGGGCGCCGCCGCCGGGGGACAGCTGCAGGTCCTGCAGGCCAAGCTCGTAAATCGCTGCGGTGCGCTCGTCGACCAGGTCGCGAACCGGCGCGGAGGAGGCAACGGCATAGAAGCTGGGGGCGGAACGGAAGCGGTTGCTGTCCGCGTTCATCCAGATTCCGGCGATCTTCTGCTTTTCGCGCACCAGGATCGGTTCGACCGGACCCTTGAGGACGACAACGACGTCGGCCGGCTTGGACGGGACCCGTCCGCCCGGATAGATGATCGCCCCGAACAGCAGCAGCTGCGCACCGGTGAAGCTGTAGCGGATCTCGATCGATCGCGAGGAAATGTCGGGCACCAGCTTGGGCTCGGCCTGGGCCATCAGCAGCGGCGTGACGCCGAGGATGAGGAGCGCGCGCCTCATAGATATTCGATCGAGAATATCTCGTCGGGCCGCCAGGCGAGGCCGAGCAGCATCCGAAGGGCGACCAGCAGGATGATCCCGGCCAGCGCCAGGCGCAGCAGGTCGGGCTTCAGCCGCGTCGCCAGGATCGCGCCATATTGGGCACCGATCACGCCCCCGACGAGCAGCAGGCCGGCAAGCACAATGTCGACCGCCTGCGTCGTCATTGCGTGGATCATCACCGACCAGGCGCTGACGGCCAGGATCATGACCAGGCTGGTCCCGACCACGACGCGCGCGGCCATGCCGAGAATATAGATCATCGCCGGAACTAGGATGAACCCGCCGCCGACGCCCAGCAGCACCGTCATGATGCCCGCGACAAAACCCAGGGCGAGGGGTGCGAGCGGCGAGAGGTAGAGACCCGAGGCGTAGAAGCGCCAGCGCCCGGGCAAGCTGGCGACCCAGCGGTTGTGGCGCGGCCGTTCCTTCGGCGCGTCCAGCTTGATCCAGCCAAGCGCGACCATCGCGTCCTTCAGCATCAGGCCGCCAATGCCGCCGAGAAGGATGACGTAGAGGAAGGCGATGACCAGGTCGATCTGGCCGGACGCCTGGAGCAAGCGGAACAGCCCGGCGCCGACCAGGCTGCCCAATGTTCCGCCGACGATCATCACCCCGCCCATCTTCAGGTCGACCCCGCCCCGCCGCATATGGGCGAACACGCCGGACACCGACGCGCCCGCGATCTGCGTGGTGGCGGAGGCGACCGCGACCGTCGGCGGAATCCCGTAGAAGATGAGCAACGGCGTCGTCAGGAAGCCGCCACCGACGCCGAACATGCCCGACAGCAGGCCGACCAGCCCGCCGAGAATGACGATCAGCAGGGCGTTGACCGACTGGCCGGCGATGGGAAGGTAGATGTCCATGACGCGTCGGCGGCGACGCTAACCGGAAAAGCGCGACAAAACCAAGGCGGGTCGGGCCTTAAAAATCTCCCGCGACGGTTACGACCCCGCCCGAGCCGGGCTCGGCATTGCCGACGAGCTTGTGGCGATAGTCGGCGTGGACCCGCATCCGGCTGCCGACGCGGAGCGACAGGCGCGGGCCGACGTCGAGGCGGCTAAGGCCCGGCTGGGCGCCTCCCCAGACGCCGAATCCGGCAGAGAAATTCTTGTAGACCGGGCGCGTCACCGCCGCCTGCCCGTCGACGAACCAATCGCGGCTTTTCGCGCCGACGATCCCGGCCTGCAGGTAGGTGTCGAGGCTGGAATTGAGCGGCAGGCGCTGCCCGTAGAGGCCGCCCTCGACGAACGCGGCGAAGGCATTGCGGCCCGTGCCGTACTGGCCGAACGCCTTGCGGCGCTCGGCGGTGATGGCGACGGGGATCGAGAGGAACGGCTGGTAGCGGACGCCCAGCGCTGCCTCGCCCCCGCGCCGGCTGTTGATCGGCGCGCTGGTTCGCAGCGAAGCGGCGAGGTGAGGGTTGAAGCGGTAGAGCAGCCGCGCGCCGGCCTGGCTTCCGCCGAGCGTGCCGGTGCCGGAGATGCCCGCGGGCCCCGGCGTCCCGCGCAGCATCGCCCAGGTCGACAGCTGCAGCCGGTCGAAGGCGGGCGGCGCCTTTTCTTCCCGGAACGACGGCGTGACCTTGGGGCCGGGGACCGGAGCGGCGAAGGCGGTTTCGGGCCAGGGCTCCGTCGGCTGGCCGGGCTGGAAATAGGGCGCTGCCGACGGCCCGGGCATGGGAACCGGCACGCTGATATATTGGACGATGGGCGGGCTGGAGCGGGCCGCCCCCGCGGGCATCGGGACATAGACCGGATAGGCACCGGCGTAGGCCGGACCGTAGGGCGGGTATCCGTAGGGCGGATAGGCAGGCGCCGCCGCATAGGGCGCGGGCGCCATGGGCTCGATCGGCGGAAGCCGGGTCGGTTGCACGGGTGCCGTCTTTTCGCCGGCCGGCTTCTGAGGAAGGTCGAAGGCGAGGAAGTCGGTGCCGGGCACAAGGCCCAGGCTGACGGCCCTGACGCCGGCCCAGGCCAGCACGGCAACTCCAAGAAAGCGGATCGACTGACTCATGCTGGCGGCAACTCCGTTGGGAAGATGTGGTGGGTCTTGTCCCAGCTTTTCGCGCCGCCCCGGTTGTGGAGGATCAGCGCGCGGTAGGCGGCGAAGACGGCGATCCAGTTGGCGACGACGGTGCGGGGGATGGATCGGAGTCCCTGCATCGGCCCGTAGGCGGCGGTGGTGAAGGCGAAGCGCATGGTGAGCCGCCAGCCGAGCAGCCAGGCGTTGACCTGGAGCAGCAGCGCCAACGCGGATGACACCGGCACCTCGACCGGCGCGCCAAGCGCATTGGCCAGCGCGACCTGCGCCCAGAGGAACGCGGCGACGTACCCGGCGAGCAGCAACAAGGCGGCGAACGGCCCGCGCCGGTCGCGCATCCGCATCCAGCGCTCGCCAAGGCCGCCGCGCCAGCCGAGATTGTCCCATCCGGCGAAGGCGATCCCGCCGATCCAGCGCGCCTTCTGGCGGATGGCGGCGCCGACCGTTCCCGGGAAATGGCCGCGGCTGGCGACGACGGAGCGGCTGCCCGGCTCGGCGGGGATGCGGACGAACATCGTCTTGATCCCGATGGCGCCGAGCCGCAGGCCCATCTCATAATCCTCGGTCATGCTGGCCCCGGCGAAGGGCTTGCCGTCATGCCGCGCGGCGAGGCGGGACAAGGCGATCCGCTCGATCGCGCAGCCGACTCCGGCCAGCGGGATCGCGGCGCCGACCGCCTCGCGGACCACCAGATCCTTCATGTGGCTTTCGGCGAACTCGTCGGCGTAATGGCCCTCGACCCATTGCGAAGCGGGGTCGATCAGCGGGACGACGGGCAGCTGGACGACGCCTGCCCGCTCGACCATCCGGTCGAACAGCTTAAGCTCCATCGGATGGACGACGTCCTCCGCGTCATGGAGCACGATCGCCTTGGCCGGGCGGCGGCAGGCGGCCTCATAGGCGATCAGCGCGTCGTAGAGGCGGTTGAGGCAATCGGCCTTGGTCGTCGGGCCGTCGGCATCGACCTCGACCGCGACGATGCGCGGGTCCTTCACGCTGTCGATCGCGGCCTGGGTGGCGGGATCGTTGCGGTAGTGGCCGACGAACAGGCGATAGTCGCCATGGTCGAACCGGGCGAGCGTCGCGCGCAGCATCGGCGCGATCACCGCCGCTTCGTCCCAGGCCGGGATGAACACCGCCAGCCAGCCCGGCCGGGACGGCGATGGCAAGGTCCCGGCGAAAGCGCGCGGAAAGCGGGAATAGACCGCCGCCGACCGCCACCCGCGCCGCAGGAAATAGAGGAGGTCGACGGCCAGGTCGTCGATCGCGAACAGGAAGAAGCCCGCCGCCGCGAACAGCGCAAGCTCCGCCGTCAGTTCGGTGAGAAACAACGCGAACGGCGACATGCGCTCAATCGCGTCCGAACCGGATTATGTGGAAATACGCCCCGAACACCCGCGATCCCCCTGGTCGCTTGTTCCGAGCGGGCCGATGGGTGCCACAATGGATTTAGTTGGGCAAGGGGGAAGGCGAATTTCGTAACGAGGCGGAAGCAGGGGTGGCGCAATCGGACAGCAACAGGCGGTGGCAAAGCGCTCCTCAGCAATTCTTGACCCGACGAGAAAATCTGCAACTTTGCCTCGCAACTTTCGGAGGGCGGGATTGAAAGCAATCGGCGACATTCGCCCGCTTGAATGGAGCGACCGGCGCCTTTTGCTCAGCCTGCTTGGACTGGCATTCCTGTTGCGCCTCTGCGTCGTGCCGATCATCGGCATCCATCACTTCGACGAGCTTTGGCAGTATCTCGAGCCCGCATACAAGATCGTGACGGGCCGTTGGGTCGAGACGTGGGATTTTCGCGAAGGCATCAGGAGCTGGCTCGTGCCGATGGCGGTCGCGCCCGCCGTATGGCTGGGGCTTACCCTGGATCCAGACGGATTGATGCACGTCTATCTGCCCAGGGTCGAAATGGCCCTGCTTTCCCTGACGATCATATGGTCGGCGTGGAAGCTCGGCCTTCGCATTTCCCGCCTGCACGCGGCGATGGCCGCATTGATAGCTGCCACGTGGGTGGAATTTGTCCACTTCGGCCCCCGCACCATGTCGGAACCTATCGCGGTCGCCCTGTTGTTTCCTGCATTTGTCCTGATCACCGAAGATGGCAGGAGCAAATGGGCGCTCGGCGGGTTGCTACTTGGCCTGGCCGTCATGGTGAGGCTTCAGTATGCCCCCGCCGCTGCGCTGCTGGCGCTCGGGGGAATATGGAACCGTTGGGACCGCCTGCCATGGGTTATCGCCGGCGGAATAATTGGTTTCGCCATCGACGGATTTTCGGATTTCCTTGCGGGAGAGCCGCCATTCCATTGGATCACGCAAAATTTCAGCATCAACTTTCTGCAAGGAAGAAGCGCCGATTTCGGGACTAGCCCATGGTATGAATACCTGCTCGATCTGCTCTATTACTGGAAATTCGCGGCAGGATTTATCATCGTTCTCGCAGGAGTTGGAGCGAGACGCTTTCCAATTCTGATGATTGTCGCGGTCGCGAACATCATTGTCCATTCGCTGATTGCGCACAAAGAGTATCGGTTCATTTTTCTGTCGTCGGCGATCTTGGTATTCCTGGCCGCCATCGGAACGGCCGACGCACTGAAATTGACCGTGGCGCGCCGCCCAGCGCTCACCAAACTTGCGATTGCGGTCTGGCTTATGTCGTCCGGTTTCCTTGCGCTGGTCGATCCGATCAGATCGGATTTGAGGAACCTTGCGCCTCTTTTGACTTCGCTGCGAATTGCCGGGAATTCGTCATCGGCTTGCGGCTTGGCGACTTATGGGCTGAGGAACGAGCCTGCTGCCGCCTATAGCTTCTACAACCGCGAGACGCCGATCTACACCTTCAAGGGCGAGAATGCCCGAGAGGATTTTCTGGCGAATAGCAGCAGGTTTAACATCGTGATTGCCCGACGTGCATCCGGTTCCGTCATCGGTAGCGGCTACCGGCTGGACCGTTGCGCCGATCCAACCGGGTCCAAACTTTGCATTTATCGCCGTAAAGGCGGCTGCACGGCGAGCGTGGAACGTGACTCGGATGTCAATCCCTAGCGGCGAGCCTTGTCGGTGCTGCGAACGACACGATAGAGCACACTCCGATCCGTCCGCCAGATGGGCTGGAGGCCCCGCCGTGGGCCCATGTCGAATTCCGGCGGATCGATCATCCAGACATAATCGAAGGCGTGGCGGGGAAAGAGGGCAAGGGCGGTTTCGGCGCGATGGTCGTACAACATGCGGCGGCCCGTATTCGCCTCGATCTGGCGAATGCACATGCTGCTGTAGAGAACCGAGGACCGATCTTCCCGGAAATTTCCGGCATCGGCGTAGCGGACGCGGAGCAGTTGCGCCCCGGCGGCCTGCCATTGATCGTTCGAAAATCCCTGGCGGCGCACGATGACCATCGAGCCGAGATGGGCGTTGCGCGGCATTGCCGGCGCCTGGTTGCAATTGTCCCCGGCGAGGAACAGCACCGCCGCGCCCTGCGGTATATGATCGATCGCCCCCAGCATCGCCTGCGTTTCGCGGCTTTCCATCGCATAGCTGGCCGTGTTGCCGGCCAATCGCAGGCACAGGAACAATAGGCCGAGCCACGCCAATTGGGGCGCGGCACCGGCATCGCCTCTCATCCTGATCGCAAGCAGGCCGAAGAGAATCATGACCGGTGCGAGCCGGGTGTCGGCGTAGGTCAGGCCCAATATGTTTTGCGGCATGATGAGGAATGCGGCCGCCACGACCGCGGCCGGGATGGCGAGCTTTCGGGATAGCATGAGATGGCGATCGAAAATCGCCGAGCCGATGAGGACCAACCCAACGCCGACCGCAAGACTATCCCAAATGAGCCATTGGTCGCGAAGCGTGGCGACGATTCCGAATAGCTTGCCCGGGACATTGAAGAAGCGGCTCGTTTCGCCCGCCACGGTGGTGCCGCCGCCCAACGCCATGACGATCAGCGGAAGGCCCATTGGCGCGACGTCCAGAGCGGCCCGGACGATCGCCCTTGTCCAGTCGCGCCGCTGGTCGTGATGCCGGATCACCTCGGCGGAGAAAGCCAGCAGCCCGAGGATTCCCCAGCCGAAGGCGTGAACCACCCATAGCGCGCAGGAGATGGCGACAAAGGCGATGGCGCGCGCAAGAAAGCGGCGCTGCCTGGTTAGCCGGAGCCAGAAGGCAAAGGCGAGGAGCGAGAGCGCGAAGGCGAGCCAATCGTTGAGGAAGCCGTAGTTGAAGGTGAAATTGTAGCCGAAAGGGATGGCGAACATCATCGTCGGCGGAATGCGCCCGTGAATTTCCTTCGCGGTCCAGATGAGGCCGGCGACGGTCAGCGGCGGAATGGCGATGACGATCAGCTTGACCGCCGGCTCAAGCCCCATGACGGGTGCGAGCAGCTCGACCAGCAGGTCGGTGCCGAGGTTGCCGACCAGCATCCAGTGAAAATCGAAATAGCGCTGCAGGTCGGGCGAAGTGGCGAGATCGAGCTGGACCCGGAACCTCCCCATATGGCCGGGCACGTCGCCCAGCGGAGGAATGCCGGGCCAAAGGAGGGGAACGGTCGAGACGAGGATCAGGAAGGCGAGGAACCAGCGCCTTTCCCACCAATTGATCTTGTCCATTGCTCCCCCCGGCGCCTCGGTGCCATTCAAGGCGCGCCAGTTCAAGCCGCGAGGGAACCCCATCCCCTTCTCGCGCTTTTACCAAGTTGAAAGCATAACGCCCCTATCACCCTGGACATGACGATTTCGACTCCTCCGGTCCGGGCCACGGCACGCGCCGTCGGCCAACGAATGCACGCCAAATCGGCTTCGCTGCTCCATTCGCTGGAGGGCGGGCTGCCGCGCATCATGACCTGGTGGTTCGTCGCGGCGATGCTGGGATCGGCGCTGCGCATCGCGGTCAGCCCGCTCCACGGCGCGCCCAGCCTGGAAACCTATCTTCCCTATGTGCTGCTGGTGACCGCGCCCTTGCTGTCGATGGCGCTGGCGCTCCACTGGTTCCGCGATGCCGACCGGTTGCCGCAGCCGGCGACGCGGCTGGCGATCCTGGGCCGCTGGCGCAACGTCGGCGCGGCCGAGGCGAAGGCGCACCGGCTCTATGGCACCAGCGGGGTCATGGTCTCGCTGCTGGTCGGAATGCTGCTCAACGTGCCGGTTCGAGCGCTGGAATATCTGGCGGCGATGCCGGCCCTGGCCGGGGACGTCCCCGCCTGGCTGTCCACCCTGCGGTTCGGGCTGACGCTCGATGTCGTGCTGCTTGGCAGCCTTTACACCATCGCCTTCGTCGCCGCGCTCCGCCGGGTGCCGTTGTTCCCGCGCCTGCTCGTCGCGATCTGGATGATCGACCTTGCCATGCAGCTGGGCATCGCCGGTGCGGTGGCACGCACCGAAGGCTTGCCGCCGACGGTCGCCGACGCGCTTCACACCCTGCTGGACGGCAATGTGAAGAAAGTGATGATCAGCGTGGCCCTGTGGCTGCCCTATCTGCTGATGTCGAAGCGGGTGAACGTCACCTTCCGCCACCGCGTCGAGGCCTAGGCGCGACTCGGCGCCCGCGACTCGCGATTCCGGCGCCTCAAAGTCAGCTCAAAAAATAGCCTTGGGACCGTCCTGAGGCCGTTTCTCGCGGTCAGGCGACGCCGTTAACTTGTCCTTAAATGAAACGCCCTTGGGTTAACGGATCGCCGTTTCGGGCGGTCTTTCCGCGAAAGAATCGGCCAAAATCCGCCACTTACCGCGTCCGCGAGCGGCGCAGGCAATTAACCTGCGTTAAACGGACATGCTTGACAAAAAGTTAAGCGAGGAACAGTTTTGACGGGTCAAGCGGCTGGGGGGCCGCGTTAATTTGGCTGCGGGGGCGCATGGCAGGTACGCCAATTCCCCAAAGTTCGCCGAAGTCCGCCTCCCTGGCGTGCGACTTGTCCGTCCCTTCCGAGGGGCGGGGGACGTAAAGTTAGGGGACGAACAATGACCAATTTCATCAAGATGATTCGTGACGACCGCGGCGCCGCCGCGGCGGAATATGCGCTGATCCTGGCGATCGTCGGTGCGGCTATCGCCGTTGCCGCCGTTCTGCTCGGTGGGGCCATCGCCGATGCGATGAACACTGCGCGTAACTGCATCGAGTCGCCGCCCAGCAGCGGCACTTGCTAAGGTGATTCGGGGCCGGTCTTCGGACCGGCCCCGTCTTATTGTTGCGTAATATTGCGTGGACCGTCTTCGTGACGGAATGAAATTTAGGCCGGGGGACTGAAATGAGACGGCAAACGCTCATCGCCTTGGGTGTCGCGATCATCCTTGGAGTGGTCGCGGTCTTCCTTGCCAACAGCTATCTCTCCGGACGCGAGCGGCAACTGGCCGCATCGCCCGAGGGCATGGTCCGGGTCGCGGTGGCGACCGCGCCGCTCGCCTATGGCACCGACATCACCCCGGACAAGGTGAAGTTCGTGCAATATCCCCAGGCCAGCCTTCCGCCCGGCACGTTCAAGTCGATGGCGGAGCTGCTTCCCGAAGGGAAACGCCGGGTCGTCCTTCGGCCCATCCAGGTCAACCAGCCGCTGATGGCCGCCGATTTGAGCGGCGAGGGCCAGAATGCGTCGATCGCCGCGCTGCTCCCCGACGGGATGCGCGCCGCGACGGTCAGCATCAACGACGTCTCGGGCGTCGCCGGCTTCGTCAAGCCGAACGACACGGTCGACGTGCTCATCACCCGCCAGCCGATTGGCGGCGACGGCGCGGCGCAGGGCCAGCAGGTCACCGATGTGC
>CAMPIY010000027.1 GCA_946886645.1 uncultured Sphingomonas sp. | reverse complement strand
CGCGCGGCCGCTGAAGCGCGCGGTGCAGAAATATCTGCAGGACCCGCTCGCCGACGAAATCCTGGCGGGACGGGTCAAGGACGGGTCGACGGTGAAGGTGGACGAGGGCGACGGCGGGCTGGCGATCCAGCCCGCCTGACACCGCTTAACGCGACGGGCTGGTCATCGCGCGCGAGCGATCCATATCGCGCACGCGGTCCATGTCGGCCCGGCCTTGCTCGGTCAGCCGGTCCCATTCTTCCTGGGTACGGCAAATCCGCTTCGGCATGATCGAGCCGGTGCGGTTGTCGCTCTTGCAAACTTTCTTTTCCTTCGCCGGCTTCGACGGGGCCGCGGGATCGCTGGCCGCCAGCGCAGGGGATACCGCCACAACCGAGAAAGCAGCCATGGCGCACAAGAATCGGAACATCACATCACTCCATGAAGGGGTTTCGCGAACGAACTTCGCGAGGAGGCCACAAAAAAAGGGGCGGCCTCATAAAGAGGCCGCCCCCGATAGTTAACATGGTTTAATTTAGAAGTCGACCTTCGCACCAACGCGGAAGTAGCGACCCATGATGTTCGGTCCAGCCCATGCCGGGTTGAACTGGAACAGCGAGTAGGCGCCCGAAGGATCGAACGGTGCGTCGATGTCGAACAGGTTCAACACGTTCATGTAGATCGACAGCTTGTCGTTGATCTTCTGGTTGGCGGTGAAGTCGAAGTTCCAGGTCGGCTTCGCCTTACAACGAACCGGCGAGCCATCCGGATAGCTGACGACGGAGCCGTTATCCTGCCCACTTTCGCAGCTGCCACGCTCAGCGCCGAAGTCGATAGACTCGTTGCCGTAGCCGCTGGTGTAATAAAGCGTACCGGTCAACGTCGTGTTGCCGAACTCAAACGAGTTCTGCCAGCTGAAACGCCACTTCGGAGCACCCGAACAGGATGTGATGTTGCAGGGACTCAGAGTGCCATCATAGCGGAGCTTATTCCCGTCACCATCGGTCAGCTGATACTTCATCAGGTAGGACGCGTCGCCCGAGCTGATCCAGCGGATGCCGTCGGTGATGTTCATCCGGGAGTTGATCCCGAAATCGATACCGCGGGTGATTTGGCTGCCCTGGTTCTGGAACGAGGACTCGATGAACCCGATATGCGGGAGGGCATTCGGGAAGTTCGGGTCGGGCACACCCGGAAGCACGTTGATGCCCGGAATATTCACAACACCGTTGTTCGCGTAATACTCCTCGAACGGCGTGCTGGTGTCGGTTACGCCACCGATCAGATCCTTCACCTTGATGTTCCAGAAGTCGATCGTGAAAGCGACGTTCCGGATCGGCTCGAAGACGAGACCCGCCGTAAACGAGGTCGACTTCTCAGGATCCAGGGATGGGTTGCCAGTCTGGGTCAAGCCCAGCGGGAATGCCGAAGTGGCATAGGCGTTATTATTATGCGCCGCGCAGAATGCCGCATGATCGCCATCATCGCAGAAGTCCGTGCCGCCGCGTCCGACGTAGCCGGTGGTCGGAAGACCGAAGGCTTCGTTGAACGACGGGATGCGGAAGCCCTTCGAGAAGGTACCGCGGATCGCCAGTTCTTTGATCGGGGTAAACTTCGCGCCAACCTTCGGCGAGAAATTGCTCTGCCCCGTCGAATATTTGTCGAAGCGGCCCGAAAGGTTGACTTCGAACTGATCGAGGATCGGAGCGCCGACTTCGAAGAAGGCCGACTTCACATTACGGCTGCCTGCCGTACCGACCGAGTTAACGGAGTAGTAGCGGTCATAGCCGTTGCCACTGAACGGATCTACGGCCGGGTTGCCACTCGGGGCGTTGATCGATTCATGGCGGTACTGAAGACCGACAGCCGCCTGAAGCGGGCCGCCCGGCAGGTCGAACAGATCCTTAGCGAGGGTACCCGAAGCCTGCCACAAGTCCGAGGTGGACCGCGTCTTATTGTCCGGAGCAATATAATCCCAGATGTCCTGCGGGGTCGCCATCGGATCGTTGAAGTTGAACGTACCCTGTGCGACGACGTTCATGATCCGCTGCGGGATTAGATAGTTGCTCTGGGTGCGATCCAGTTGAACTTGCGATGCAGTAAAGTTCACATCGTAGCGCACATCATCCCAGAAGCTACCGGAGATTCCAACCGCACCGCGGAGCGCGCGTGACTTGGTTTCTACCGTCCTTCCAAATGGCGAGCGGATCAATGCAATCGCGCGATCATCCGTAAGAGGATCGCCGTCAGCGTACTCGTTGTAGGGGTTGATCACCCCGTTGGTATCGTCGCAGCCGGTATCCAAACCGTCGGGAGTACCCACACCTGTCGGGCAGACGAACTCAGGCAGAATAACGGGGTTGTAGACAACCGCGCCCGGAGGCGTCGTCTGAGAGTTGAAGCCCAGCGGGGTGAACGACGCAAAGGTTTTCGTCGTGTACCAATTGCCCATCGCATAAAGCTGATGGTTGTCACCGATATTGAACGTAAACCTGGTCGAGAAACCTTTGCGCTCAATCTCCGGTTGGATCATGATGTAGCGGTTCTGGAAATCTACCTCACAAGACTGAAGCGGGTTCACGTCCGGAAGGGTGCCGATCTGATTCCCATCTTCATCAAATATGGGATCATCTTCCAACACGTCGTCCGGTGTGGTGACATCGGCCCATTCGCCGCAGCCTGCGCTGGGGTTGAGGAAGTGATAGCGGTCCGACCGATCGAGGTTGCGAACCAGGGTGACGCCAGGAATGCTGATCAAGCCATTCCAATTGCCGTCAGGGCTAAGGCCATTCCAATTGCCGTTGTGCAGACAGGAACCCGCATCGTTACAAATGCGTGACAAATCCGAAGAATTGAACGGGTACCCACGGTCGCGCGCGAACAACGCATCCTGCTTCTGATATTCGCCCGAAATGTAGAAGTTGAAGCCCTGGTCATCCAGGTCACCGTAACCCCAGGTCGCATCAATGCGGCGCTCGCCCGCGTCACCGCGCTGCGAAATGCCGGCCGATGCGCCGAGGTGGAGACCCTGGATTTCCTTCTTCGTAATAACGTTGATCACGCCCGCGATCGCGTCGGCGCCGTAGGTCGACGACGCGCCGTCACGAAGGACCTCGATCCGGTCGATGATCGCGCTCGGAACCGAGTTGAGATCGACGAAGTTGCGCTGGCCGTCGTCGGCGAGCGGATATGGAGCCATACGCAGGCCGTCGAAGATCGACAGGGTGGCCTGCACGGTCAGACCGCGAAGCGCGGGAGCGTTGGCGCCCGACGCGAAGTTGAAGCCGGTGTTCCAGCCCTGCTGGATCGTGCCGGCGTTGTTGGCCGAAAGGCGCTGCGTGGCTTCGGCGACGGTGTTGATGCCGCGCTGCTGCAGGGTTTCGGAGCTGAGCACGGTGACCGGCGACGGAGTCTCGGTGGTGGTCTGGCGAAGAATCGAGCCGGTGACGGTGATGACCTCTTCACCCGACGTGTCGACGGCGGTGCCGGCGGCGGGCTGACCCGGAGCAGGTGCGTTGGGATCGGTTTGCGCTGCGGCCTCGTCGGCCTCCGGAGCGGTCGGCGCCGGGGTCGGAGTCGTCTGCGCAAATGCCGGAGTCGCGGCCAGGCCCATGCCCAGCAACGCGAACGCCTGCAGCGCCGTTGTCGCACACAGAGTGCTCTTTTTCATTTCAATCTCCCCAATCGGGCGACCTTCTGTCGCCAGAATATCTATCGCGGGCGCAATCCACCCCCACGTGGGGCCTCTTTAGCTTGGGAAGACGGGTCGCTGTAAAGGTGGCGTAACCTTCGCGGGCCAAGTTTGTAACCAACTGTGTCGGAAGCGACACAGTCGCCAAATGGCTTCAGCGACGCCTTGAAACGGGGTTCAAAGATTGCCGGAGCGCCGCTCGGCCTCCAGGCTGGCGGCGGCGTCGGCATAGGCTTCCTGGCGCTCGACCGACCAGTAGCGGAGCTCGTCCAGCGGGATGATGGCGCCGGTAATGGCGCAACGGACATGGTCGCCCGCGCTCAACATGCGGAAGGTGCCGTCGAGATAATGGATCTTCGCTTCGCGAGCGCCGCCGCCCATCAACATTGCTTCTAGTCCTCGTCGCCGAACAGGTCGGCCTGTCCCGGCAGATAGGGACCGCCGGCCCTCCGCTCAACCCGCTTGGCGGGACGGAAAGGCCGGGGCGCCGCGCCGTCGCCCACCTGCGCCGCCACCCGGCCGTCGGCAAAATGAAGGTCGATCGCGATGGCCGCGCGGGCGGCCGCGGCATGAACCAGCGTCTTCCCCGACCGGTCGGTCACGCGGACGAACCCGCGCTGCAGCGGTCGCTCGGGATGAGCCAGATCGGCCAGGCGCCAAAGCGACGCCAGCCGCTCGCGCCCGCGCTCGACCCGCTCGGTGAGCAACCGCCCCTGTAACCTGGGCGCAACGGCAGCCAGGTCCGCGCGCGCGTGCGCGGTTCTTTGGGTAAGGGCACGGGGAAGGCGCTCGCCGGCATCGTCGAGGCGTTGGGACAGCGGCGCGAACAGGTTGGCCGCCTCCGGCCAGCGCGCCGCAACCGTTTCCAGCCGCTCGCCGGCGCGCGAAGCGGTGCGCGTCGCGCAAGCCGCCTGCCGGTGTCCAAGCTCCGCCAGGAAAGCCGCCAGCTCCGCGCGGACCGGCACCGCTATCTCCGCCGCCGCCGTCGGGGTCGGCGCGCGCCGGTCCGAAGCATAGTCGATCAGCGTCGTGTCGGTCTCATGCCCCACCGCCGAAATCAGCGGGATCGGCGATTCGGCGGCGGCGCGAACCACCTCCTCCTCGTTGAACGCCCACAAATCCTCGATCGATCCGCCGCCACGCGCGACGATCAGCAGGTCCGGCCTGGGTTCGAAGGAAGCGAATCCGCGAATCGCCTGCGCGACCTTCGCCGCCGACCCCTCGCCCTGCACCGGCACTGGCCAGAGGATGACGTGGGTCGGGCAGCGATCCTCAAGCCGGTGGAGGATGTCGCGGATGACCGCTCCGGTCGGCGAGGTGACCACGCCGATGACGCGCGGCAGGAACGGGAGCTTCCGCTTCTTCGATTCGTCGAACAGCCCTTCCGCGGCCAACGCCCGGCGGCGCTTGTCGAGCAGCGCCATCAGCGCGCCCTCGCCCGCCAGCTCCATCCGGTTGACGACGATCTGATATTTGGACCGGCCGGCGTAGGTGGTGAGCTTTCCCGTGGCGATCACCTCGGCCCCGTCCTCCGGCCGGAAGGCAAGCGCGCCTGCCTGACCCTTCCAGATGACCGCATCGATGCAGGCGCCCTCGTCCTTCAGCGTGAAATAGCAGTGGCCCGACGCGTGGCGTTTCCAGCCCGAAATCTCGCCGCGCACCCGGACATGACCGAACGCGGATTCGACCGTTCGCTTCAACGCACCCGACAGCTCGCTGACCGTCTGGGCGGGCGAATTGTCGCCGCTCTTCTGCTCGGCTAGGAGACTTGAGGCTTCGTCGTCGGGGAGAGACATGAATATCCTGCTGCTGGGTTCGGGCGGGCGCGAGGATGCGCTGGCGTGGCGGCTTAGGCAATCGCCAAGCTGCGACACGCTCATCGCCGCGCCGGGCAATCCGGGAATCGCGCGCTGGGCCGAATGCGTCGCGATCGATCCCTGCAGCCCCGACGCGGTGATCGGCCTGGCAAGGGAGCGAGGCATCGACCTGATCGTCGTCGGACCGGAAGCGCCGCTCGTCGCCGGCGTCGTCGACGCAGCGCGCGCGGCCGGAATTGCAACCTTTGGGCCCAGCGCCGCGGCGGCCCGGCTGGAAGGGTCCAAGGGCTTCACCAAGGACCTTTGCGCGAAGGCGGGAATTCCTACAGCCGCCTATGTCCGCGTCGATTCTGAAACCGCCGCACTGTCCGCGCTCGATCGCTTTTCGATCCCGGTCGTGATCAAGGCCGACGGCCTCGCCGCCGGCAAGGGCGTCACCGTGGCCATGACTCGCGACGAAGCCGAGGCTGCGATCCGCGCGGCGGGCGACGGCCCCATGGTGATCGAACAATTTCTGGAGGGCGAGGAAGCCTCCCTGTTCGCGCTGGTCGATGGAACTCGCGCAATCGCGCTGGCCTCGGCCCAGGACCACAAGCGCGTCGGCGAAGGCGACACCGGACCCAACACCGGCGGCATGGGCGCCTATTCGCCGGCGCCGGTCCTCACTCCAGAACTTGAAGCGCGCGCCATGCGCGACATCGTCGAGCCGACGGCGCGCGCCATGGCCGAAGCGGGAACTCCGTTCAGCGGCGTGCTTTATGCGGGACTCATGCTGACCGCGGACGGACCCAAGCTGATCGAATATAATGTCCGCTTCGGCGATCCCGAATGCGAGGCGATCATGCCGCGGATCGAAGGGGATTTCGCGGCGCTACTTCAAACCGTCGCGATGGGCGCCGCGTTCGAGGCTCCCTCATTGTCAGGCGACACGACCATGACCGTGATCGTTGCCGCCAAAGGCTATCCGGGAACGCCCGCCAAGGGTGGTGCAATCCACAATCTCGATTCCGCCGGGCAAATCGAAGGGGTGACGGTGTTTCAGGCCGGCACCGCCATCGACAGCGGGCAACTGGTCGCCAACGGCGGACGAGTCCTCGCGGTCACCGCTCGCGGCCGCTCGCTGGGCGAAGCGCGGCAGCGCGCCTATGATGCGGCCGCCCGGATCGATTTCGCCGACGGCTTCTATCGCCGCGACATCGGCTGGCGCGAACTGGAGCGAGCGTCGTGAAGCGGACCAGCATCTTCCTCATCGGGGTCGCCGTCGTCCTCGCCGAGACCGCCATCTGGCATGGTCCGCTGGGGGCTGGCGACCGGATGGCGGCGCGGGCCGAGACGATCGCCCGGCGCACGCTCGACCATTATGAGCTGCCGATGATCCAGGCGCATATGCAACGCGCCCCGCTCGCCAGGCGAATGATCCTGTCCGGCCCGGCCGATGATTTCCAGCGCGCGGAGCTGGTCCGGATCATGGACGACATACCAGGCGTGCTGGACGTCAAATGGGATCCGGCGTCGCTTCCCCAGGAACCGAGGAGAACCAAATGATCCCCTTGGCGATCGAAGCGCAGATGTTCGCGCTCACGGGTTTCGCGCTCGGGATGATCGGCGCATATATCGGTGAACTGCGGCGGCGGGCGAACCGCTGGAAACGGAGGATTTGAGGGCATGGAATTCGTGCAAAGCTATTGGCCGGTGTTCCTCATCGCGCTGATTATCGGCGCAATCGTCGGCTATCTGATCTTCCGACCACGCCAGCGCGTGAGCCTGACCGAAAACACGCCGCTTCGCCCACACATGACGGCGCCGCCGCAAATGCTGCGCGAGGGCCGGGGCCTGACCGACGAAGCCGCTGCGGCGGCCAGCGACGTCGCCGGGCCAATCATCGGCACGAAGGTCCACGACGAGCTTCCCGGCGCTACCGGGACCCCCGACGATCTGGTCAAGCTCAAGGGCGTCGGACCCAAGCTTGCGACCTTGCTTTACGATCGCGGGATCGTCCGGTTCGAGCAGATCGCCAAGCTTTCGCCCGGGCAGGTCGAGGCGCTGGACGAATCGCTTGGGGCGTTCCGCGGCCGCTTCAGCCGTGACCGGATCGTGGAGCAGGCCGACTATCTCGCCCGCGGCGACATCGACGGCTACGAAGCCAAGTTCGGGAAGCTCTGATCAAGCCGGGCGCGCGTCGCTGTCCGCTTCTTCCTCGCTCCGGCGGCGCTTGGACCGGCTGACGAGTAGCTTGTCGATCTTGCGGCCGTCCATGTCGACGACCTCGAACTTGTAGCCGTCGAACTTGAAGGTCTCGCCGGTCTCGGGGATCTTCTTGAGGACGGACAGGGCAAAGCCGGCAACGGTCGAATAATCCCGCTCGCCGGGCATCGCTACGCCGACGCGGTCGGACAGCACGTCGGCGCTCGCCGCGCCCGAAACCAGCCAGCTGCCATCCTCGCGCTCGACGCAGGGCGGGTCCTCCCCCTCGTTGATGTCATGGGCAAAGGCGCCGGCCAGGGCAGTCAGGATCGAGCCCGGCGTGACGATGCCGTCGAGATGACCATATTCGTCATGAACAAGAGCCAGCGGCACTTCGGCCGAACGGAGCACGGCCAGCGCGTCCATTGCGTCCATCAGGTCGGGGATCACCGGCGCCGATTTGGTCAGTGCTCGAAGGTTCAGCTCCTTGCCGTCGAGCAGGGCGGCAAGCATATCGCGGGTCGAGATGACGCCGACGATATTGTCGACCGATCCATCCGCGACCGGCAGGCGGCTGTGGGTCGTCGCCGCGAGCTCCGCCCGAATCTCCTCGCGGCTACAGCCTATGTCGATCCAGTCGATGTCGGTCCGCGGCGTCATGACTTCCCGCACCGGCCGGTCGGCGAGCCGGACGATACCGGAAATGATCGCGCGTTCGCTCTCCTCGAGAACGCCTGCGGTCTGCGCCTCGGCCACCACCAGATGCAGTTCCTCGGCGGTCACGACATTCTTGGCTTCGCGATTGAGCCCGAGCGCACGGAAAATGAGTGCGCTCGTCTTGTCGAGCAACCACACAAACGGTGCGGTTATCTTGCTGAGCCAGCTCATAGGCCGGGCGACGATGGCCGCGATGGATTCCGGATTCCGGAGCGCGAATTGCTTGGGCACCAGCTCACCGATGATAAGCGACGCGAATGTCGTGACGACAATGACCAGTCCCAACCCGGCGGACTTCGCGGTCTCGGGATCGATGCCCAGCAACGCCAACCTCTGCGCCACCGGCTCGCCGAGGCTGGCGCCGGAATAAGCGCCGGCCAGGATTCCGATCAGGGTGATCCCGATCTGCACCGTCGAGAGGAATCGCCCCGGCTCGCTTGCCAGCGATAATGCGCAAGTAGCGCCCGACGACCCGGCCTTGGCCATCGCCTTCAGCCTCGCCTCGCGCGACGACACAATCGCCAGCTCGCTCATCGACAGCAAGCCGTTCACCGCGACCAGCGCGAGGATCAGGACCAGGTCGAACCAGGGAAAGGGAAGGAGCGTCTCGCTCATGGCAGCCAAGGCTCAATGCCGACAATTTGGCGCCCCGGCAAGCGCGCGGGGCCGGAAGCGGGAAATGGGGGCGTCCGGGCTCCAGTCCGGACGCCCCCGGCGGAGCGGGCTAGAACTGAAAGCCCACTCCCGCATTGGCGCCGACCTTTTCGCTACTGTCATAGGTCAGGCCGAGCTTAAACGCGCCACGCCCATTCTCGAGGCCGCGGCTGAACCCGATCGCGATGGCGCTGCGACCGCGATACGTACCAACACCCGCCGCAATCATGTTGCGGCCGGGCTCCATCACCTGCGGCATTCCGGCGGCGGCAAGAGCAGCGGCGGCACCAGCGCGGCCTTCCCTTCGAACGTCCCTGATGTCGAAGTCGAGCGCCGAAATCCTGGCATCGGTGTAGGCATTCGCCATCGTCACGGCCCCATCGACCGCCGCGCCCAGCTGACCGACGTTCACCGCATCGGTGCTGGCTGTACCGGCGGCGACGTTGTGGAGCGACGTTACAGGACCCCCACTGTTGAACGTAACGGACGTGTGGGACGGATCGTCATACTGGACGCTGTTGTTCGCGGTCGCCAGCGCCTCGTCGGCCGTTCCCTGCGCCGCCGTGACCGCTTGATTGGTCAGGAATAGCTGACCGCCATTCACCGCGTCGGTCGATCCCGCCGCGATCATCCCGTCGCCGACATTGTGAAGGCCGACGGGCCCGGCGGCGGCGCCGACCAGCGTCACGTCGTTGGTCGGAGTGCCGCCGTTGGGCACAGCCGGGCTGCCCGGATTGCTATACTGCACGGGGCCGGCAGCACCGCTGGCGATGCTGGTTACCTGGACCTGCAGGTTGGCGATCGCCAGGGAATTGGTTTGCACCTGCTGGTTGGTGGCGAACAGCTGGGCACCGTTGACCGCGTCGGTCGACGTCGCACTAAGCGTTCCGGGCGCGACATTGGTTACCAACGTGCCTCCGGCGCCATCGAGCGTAATGACCGAATGTGAGGCATCGTCATATTCAACCGCATCCGTCGGAACGAGCGCCGCGATCGCCTGCAACTGAGCCATGTTGGCGGCATCGGTCGGGGCGGAGCCAGCCGCCACGTTTGTGATTTGCCGCTCCGCACCCGGCGCGCCAACAGAGACTTCGCCGGCCGAATTCTGGGGAATTGCGAGGCCGAACGCGAAATAGCCGCTTTGCGAACCCCGCGAGGCCTGCGAACCCGCACCCAGAGCGACGCTGTTGGAGACGGTCGCCGAACTTCCGGTTCCAAGAGCAACGGAACCCGTGCCACCGGCGCCGATGGACGCATCGGTTCCAAGCGCAATCGAGCCTAGCGCGGCCGCATCGGTCGACGCGCGGTTGCCGATGGCGATGGAATCAATCTCTCCTGCCTGGGCCTGCTCGCCATTGTCGCCAAGCCCGGTGATGGCGTTGCCGCCAATGGCGATCCCCGCCGGCGCGTCGAGCGTAAAGCTGTCGGCCTGGGCGTTGCACTCGTCACCCGGCGCGACCAGCGAACCGTCCTGGGCAAGGACATTGAGGCCGATATCCGAACCCGACCCTGCGGTCGTCAGAAGACCGCTGACATCCACGTTCAGCGGGCCTGGAAGACCAAGCAAGGCGCCCAGCGCGCCGAGAGTCTGGTTCAAGTTGGATTCGATGGGGTTGTAGATGCCGGTCACCACGGGATCGATGATTCCCGTGATGAGCGACGGCGGAAGACTGACGCCCGAACAGACGCTGATGAGCGTATCCGGCGTGGCCTGGGCCCGTGCGGGAGATGCTGCAAGCGGCATGGCAACGACAGCGGCCGACGCCACGAGACAGGCACGGACACGATTTCGACGATTCGACATGACTTTGCCCTTTCCGTTCAAACGGACCGAGCAGAATGAGCAAGCTACGATGGCCTGGTTAAATTTTGGTGTTCATTCAAAACGAAAATGGAACTGGTTAAATCCAGGCTCAGACATCATCCTTCGAATCGCCACGCCGGCGGATGAAAAATTCTCGAAGCTGCCTGGCGGCTTCTTCGTCGCCGATACCGCCCAGCACGTCGGGCCGATGATGGCAGGTGGGCTGCGAAAACAGCCGAGCACCGTGCACCACCCCTCCGCCTTTCGGGTCTTCCGCGGCAAAGCGCAGGGCGTCCAGCCGCGCCAGGGCGATGGCACCCGCACACATGGCGCATGGCTCCAGCGTGACCCAAAGCGTGCAGCCATCGAGCCTCGGGCGGCCGAGCCGGGTCGCGGCGTGACGGATCGCCACCATCTCCGCATGGGCAGTCGGGTCGAGGTTGCCGCGCATCGAATTGCGCGCCTCCGCGACGATTTCCCCGTCGAGCGTGATGACCGCGCCGACCGGCACTTCCCCCGCCTCGGCCGCCACGGCGGCAAGGTCGAGTGCCCTGCGCATGGGCGGAGGCAGCGGAAAAGCCATCATCGGACCGTCGCTAGCGTTGCCCGGCGCCGCTGTCATGCCCTCGAGGCGTTTGATCAATATGTCATCGGGCGGCGTTCTGGTTGGCCTCCTCACCAGCACGGCGCACTTCAACGGCCGGCACGTCGACCGTCGCCTGGCCGCGCTTAACCTGGACCTCCGGAACCGCTATATTCGCTTCGCGGGTCCCGACGCCGACCGAGCCGGTCTCGACGTCGAAGGCCGGGGCCTGCCCCGCCTGGGTCCTGATCGCACCATCGCCTGCCTCTATCGTGGGAGCGGTCGCGGGCCGGGTCTGGTTGATGCTGATGAGCCCGGTCTGGAGGGCCGCGATCAGCGCAACCACCGCGATAATGAGGATCAACAGGATGGCGCGCATGATATTCTCCCTCCGCAGGCCCATTTTGCTGTCTAACGCCTGTTTCAAGGTCGAGTTGCCGACTTTCCTCGCAATTCCCGGCCTGCAGGTTGACGGATGCCCCTCCCGACGGTATCGGGCGGCGCTTTCCGGGCGCTTCCACGTGCCCAACCCAAAATTAGGATTTGACCGATGTCGCGCGTTTGCGAGCTGACCGGCAAGGGCCGGCAGGTGGGCAACAATGTTTCCCACGCCAACAACAAGACCAAGCGGAC
>CAMPIY010000026.1 GCA_946886645.1 uncultured Sphingomonas sp. | reverse complement strand
CTTCTAACTGTATAACTCATATAATACAGTGGAGCTTGGCTGGGAAGTGCCCGCGGCGCCCGCTAGGGTGGCAGGGTGAATAAGCCCACCTACTTCCCCACCGAAGCCGACTTCCGCCAGTGGCTTGCCTCCAGCCACGAAACCGCGCCCGAACTCCTCGTCGGCTTCTGGAAAAAGTCCTCCGGCAAACCGTCGATCGACTGGCCTCAAGCACGCGACCAGGCTTTGTGCTTCGGCTGGATCGACGGCATCCGCAAATCGCTCAGCGACGAGGCCTACACCATCCGTTTCACCCCACGCCGTAAGGGCAGCATCTGGAGCAAGGTCAATGTCGACCGCTTCGAAGCGCTCAAGGCTGAAGGACAGATGACACCCGCCGGCGAGGCCGCTTACGAGCGCGACAAGCACCGCAGCGGCGTCTATTCCTACGAGAAACCGGTTGCCTCGCTGACTCCTGAAGAGGAGACGGTTTTCCGCAGGAACAAGCTGGCCTGGACCGATTGGGACAAAAGACCGGCCGGCTATCGCCGGAGCGCGTTGGGCTGGATCGCAGGCGCGAAGCGGCCCGAGACGCGCGCCAAGCGGCTGGCCGAACTGATTGCCGTCAGCGCCGAGGGCCGCAGGCTTCCGCAATACGACTGGCAGAAGAAATCTTGATCACCGTCACCGCCCCGATCTGGCTGTGGAGCGAAGGGAAGGGGAGTTGGCACTTCCTCACTATCCCGCCCGACGAGGCGGTCGAAATTCGCCTGGAGTCCGCCGCGTCGGGCGTCCGCCGCGGGTTCGGCTCGGTACCGGTCGAGGCAGCCATCAACGGCGTCGCCTGGCGAACCTCGATCTTCCCGCAGAAATCGGGCGGCTACATTCTCCCGATCAAGGCCGACGTCAGGAAGCGCGCCGGCGTTGCCGCCGGCGACGAAGTCACTCTTTCGCTGAACCTGCTCTAGGGCAGGGTCGTCACACCTTCGCTGTCGATGTCGCGAACCGGCTCGGTGCGGCGGTGACGGAGCGAGGCGTCGATGCTCCACGGGCCCGGGCCCGCCGCGGCGATGAGTAGGAAGACGAAGCAGTAAAGGATCGCCGCGTCGCCGCCGTTCAGCATCGGGAAGGTCGATTGCGGGGCGTGGAACATCCAATAGGCGGCCGCCATCTCTCCTGAAAGGATGAACGCGACCGGGCGGGAGAACAGGCCGATCAGCAATAGCAGGCCGCCAACCAGCTCCAGCACGCCGCCGATCCACATGAGCGAGCCGACGGGCGGCATTCCCATTTCGGATGCGGGAAAGCCAAGCAGCTTCGAGCTGCCGTGAAGCAGGAAAATCAGCGAAGCGGCGATCCTGAGCAGGCTGAGCGCCTGCGGTGCATAACGGCCTTCGAGCATTTGACGCTTTCCCCTGTCGTTATCGTGGCGAAATGGTAGGCCCTGCCATGCCGATGTCAAACATGGGCTAGCGGAGCCGCTTCACCATCATCCGCCCGTCCTCGCCGATCTTGGTTCCGAAGTTGGGGACGGCCTTGATCAGGTCGCTGAGACGCGTGAAGCCGTAGTTGCGCACCGCGAAGCTCGACACCGCCTTGGCCCGCTGTCCCATCTCGCTCAGCGCCGCATAGCCCTCCTCGTCGCGCTTCGAAGCCTTGAACGCGGCGCCCAACACCTGGAGGAGCTCGGCATCGACCTTTCGCTGGCCCTCGGTGGTCGGCGGGGCTTCCAGCGCGTCTTCGTTCTTATGGGCGAGGGCCGCCACGTCGAAGAAACGGGTACAGGCCTGCTGGAAGCTGGTCGGCGTCTTGGCCGTGCCGAAACCATAGACATCCAGGCCATCCTCACGGATTCGCTGGGCCAGCGGCAGGAAGTCGCTGTCCGAAGACATGATTCCGAACCCGTCGACGTGGCCGCGGTAGAGCAAGTCCATGGCGTCGATCGTCATCTTCATGTCGGTCGCGCTTTTGCCTTTAACGATGTCCCTCTGCTGGATCTGCATGATCGAATGGCTGCTGGAGAGCGTTCCCCATCCCTTGAGACTGGTCTTCTCCCAATTTCCATAGGCCCGGCGGATGTTGATCGTCCCCAGCTCGCCCAGGACCAGCAGCACCTCGTCCAGATGCTCGGGCGATGCGTTGTCGGCATCGATCAGCAAGGCAATGTTCAGCTCGTTGTCGGCGTAATCGTTACGGTCGGCCATCGGCACCTTCGGTCTGTTTATCTGGCGTTCATACCGCAACGGGGACGGAACGAAACGGGCTTTTGGACGCTATAGAGTGTCAGCAGGGGCGGGACGAGTATCAGGGAGAATATTGTCATGAAACGCACGATTCTGCTTTCGGCCCTGGCGGCCACCAGCCTTTCGGTTTCGGCCTGCGCGAGCGACCCTTACGGCTATAACAACGGCTACCAATACGATTCGCAGGGCCGCAGGGTTGCGACCGGCGCGGCGATTGGCGGCGTGACCGGCGCGGTCGTCGGCGCGGTGGTGCCCGGCGTGAATCCGGTTACCGGCGCCGTGGTTGGCGCGGTGCTCGGCGGTGTCGCCGGTGCGGTCATCAAGGGACGGCAATATTACCGCGATACCCGCGGCTATTGCTATTATGTCGACCAGTACGGCAACCCGATTTACGACTATAATACGCGCTGTTAGCCGCTAATGCTTAGACGGGGCGGAAGATATCTTCCGCCTCGTCGAGCAAGTCCAGTTGCCCATCGGCAATCGAAAAATGCGCGCCGTGGAGTTTCAGGCTTCCGGCGCGTTCGCGTTCGGCGATCCACGGAAAGGTCCGCAGATTGGCGAGGCTGACCTTCACGGCTTCCAGCTCCATGTCGAGGAACGCCGCGCGATCGAGTGTATCGTGACGTGAGCGCACCTTTTCGCTCGCGTCGCCGAGCATTCCCACCCAGTCGGCGATGAAATGACCCTCGCCGTGGGCGCTGTTGTCGAACTGGCCCGTGAGTGCCGCCGCGCAGCCGCCGCAGCGGCCGTGGCCCATCACCAGGATTTCAGCGACGTCGAGCTGCGTCACCGCGAACTCAAGCGCCGAGGACACGCCGTGGTAGCCCGCGCTGGTTTCATAGGGCGGCGCCAGGCCGGCGATGTTGCGCACAACAAACATCTCGCCCGGCCGGGTGTCGAAAATCTGCGCGGGGTCCGCTCGGCTGTCCGCACAGGACAGAATCATGACCTGCGGGTTCTGCCCTTCCGCCAGTTGCATCCATCGTTCCCGCTCATGCTCCCAATTCTTGCTTCGGAAGCGGCGATAGCCTTCGATCAATGGCGACAAATGTGGCATGAGGTCGGCGCTAGCCGCTGGAGGGGAGGGCTGGCAAGATGGGGGGCAAATCGCTATCTGGCCCGCATGAACGCACCGCTCCCCGTTCCGCCCAAGCAGCGCAAGCCCGACTGGATCCGCGTGAAAGCTCCCGTCAGCGAGGGCTATAACGAAACGCGCAAACTGATGCGCTCACTGAGCCTGGCGACGGTGTGCGAGGAAGCGGCCTGCCCGAACATCGGCGAATGCTGGACCAAGAAGCACGCCACGGTGATGATCCTCGGCGACACCTGCACCCGCGCCTGCGCCTTCTGCAACGTGAAGACGGGGATGCCCCGCGCGGTCGACCCGCTGGAGCCGGAGCATGTCGCGATCGCCGCGGCCAAGCTGGGGCTTGAGCATATCGTGGTGACGTCGGTCGACCGCGATGACTTGCCCGATGGCGGCGCTTCACAGTTCGTGAAGGTGATCGAGGCGCTGCGCCGCGAGACGCCCAACACCACCATCGAAATCCTGACTCCCGACTTCCGGAACAAGCATGAGGCGGCGGTCGAGGCGATCGTTGCGGCGCGGCCCGACGTCTACAACCACAATTTGGAGACCGTACCGAGGCTCTATCCGACGATCCGTCCGGGCGCGCGCTATTACGCCTCGCTGCGCCTGCTGGAGCAGGTCAAGAAGCTCGACCCGTCGATCTTCACAAAGTCGGGCGTCATGGTCGGCCTGGGTGAGGAGCGGCTCGAGGTTCATCAGGTGATGGACGACATGCGCTCCGCAGGCATCGATTTCCTGACGATGGGCCAATATCTCCAGCCGACGCCCAAGCATGCCAGGGTCGAGGAATTCGTTACCCCGGACGCGTTCAAGGCCTATGCCTCGATCGCCCGCGCGAAGGGCTTCCTGCTGGTCGCGGCTTCGCCGCTGACCCGCTCAAGCTATCACGCCGGCGACGATTTCAAGAAGATGAGGGACGCCCGCAACGCCCAGCTGGCGCGGGCAGGGGGCGCTGCCCTCTGATGCCTCGCCACAGCGAGACCAAGCACCTTCCCTATACGCCCGAACAATTGTTCGACCTCGTTGCCGATGTCGGGCGCTACGACGAGTTCCTGCCATGGGTCACCGCGGTGCGCATCCGCTCCTCAAGCGAAACGGAGACCGTCGCGGACCTCGTGGTTGGCTTCAACGCCTTCAAGGAACGCTTCACCAGCCGGGTCACCAAGGAACGGCCTGCCCACATCTGTGTCGACTATATCGAAGGTCCGCTCAAATATCTGAAGAATGAGTGGCGCTTCGACCCGGCCGCCGATGGTGGCACCAACGTCTATTTCTCGGTCGATTTCGCCTTCAAGTCGCGACTGTTCGAGAGCTTGGCCGGCGCGATGTTCGACCGGGCGCTACGCCGCATGACCGGCGCCTTCGAGCAGCGCGCCGCCGCGCTTTACGGCATCAACAGGTCGAGCGCGCAGAGCGCCGCCTGACGGCGAATACCGGACCGACCTTCACTGGCATCGAACAGCTTCTGGTCGGCGACGACTTCGTCCGGGCCAGGGCGGCGCTCGGCCCGCGCGAACACGACGGTGCCGACCGGCTTCTGCTCCGTGCCGCCGTCAGGCCCCGCGATGCCGGTAATGGCCACCGCGATATCGGCCTCCGACGCTTCGAGCGCCCCCTGGGCCATCGCCCAGGCGGTGGCGATGCTGACCGCGCCGAACGTCTCGACCACTTCCTCCGAGACCTTGAGTTCGGTGGTTTTCGCCTCATTGGAGTAGGTGACGAATCCAACCTCGAACACCTCTGACGACCCCGGAATCTCGGTCAGCGCCGCGCAGACGAGGCCGCCGGTGCAGCTTTCCGCCACGGCGATCTTGCGCCCGGCCTTGCGGTTCGCCTCGATCACCTCTCGGGCCTTGGCAACGAGGTCGTCGGGAAGGAGGGTGTCACTGCTCATTCGATACTCATTCTGATCGTCGCCACGGCCTGGGCCGCCACGCCTTCGCCTCGCCCGGTGAAGCCGAGCCTCTCGGTCGTCGTAGCCTTGATACTCACCTGACCGGCTTTCAGTTGCAAAATTTCCGCAATCCGCGCCCGCATGGCCTCGCGATGCGGCCCAATCTTGGGCGCCTCGCAGATGATGGTGCAATCGACATGATCGATGATCCCGCCGCGGTCGCGGATCAGCGCCGCGGCATGGGCAAGGAATCGGTCCGAGTTGGCACCCTTCCATTGCGAATCGCTCGGCGGGAAATGCAGGCCGATGTCGCCTTCGCCCGCGGCCCCAAGCAGGGCATCGGTAATGGAGTGAAGGACGACATCCGCGTCGCTATGGCCGGCCAGCCCCTTGTCATGAGGCACTTCAATGCCGCCCATCATGATCGGCCCTTCACCGGAAAAAGCATGGACGTCGAAACCCATGCCGGTCCGGACCGTCAGTCGCGCCGCCTGCATCGTTTCCGCCCGCTCCCAGTCCGCGGGTGTCGTCAGCTTGTCGAGCATCGGGCTTCCTTCGACAGCAATTACTTTCAACCCGGCAGCGACCAGCAGCGTGGATTCATCCGTGGCGCTCCGCTTCCCGCTCTCGTCCATGGCGTAACGCAGATCTTCGACATGAAACGCCTGCGGCGTCTGGACGCGCATCAAGCGGTTGCGTTCGACCATCTCGTCAAGCTGGCCGACGCCCCGAGCCAGCGTGTCCGATACGTCCAGCACCGGCACGGCCCCATCGCCTCGCTCTAACGCGTCCAGCAGCCGGTCGATGACGTCATGCGGACAGAAGGGGCGAGCAGCATCGTGGACCAGCACCACGCCTTCCCCGATCGCGTCGAGCCCGGCACGAACGCTGTCGCTACGCTCGGCCCCGCCAATGATGACGTCACCGATGTCACGCGCGCCGAGTGCAGCTTGCGCCATCTCTTCCTGCCCGGCGCCAATCACCACCCGAACCGCATTGACGCGCGGATGTGACGCCAGCGCGTCGACCGCATGGGCTAGCACCGCCTTGCCCGCGATCGGCCGATATTGCTTAGGCAATTCTCCGCCCATACGGGTGCCAGAACCAGCGGCGACAATGAGGGCGGTGACGGTCATGGCGGCGCGCCTTGCCGCAAGCGCCATGCTCCTGTAAAGGCGCGCCTTCCCATGAGCCTCGTAAAGCCCATCCACGTCGGTCCTATGACCATCGACGCGCCGGTCATCCTCGCGCCGATGACGGGCGTCACCGATCTGCCGTTCCGCAAGATCGTGAAGCGCTACGGCGCGGGCCTCACGGTCAGCGAGATGATCGCCAGCCAGGCGATGATCCGCGAAACCCGCCAGTCGCTGCAGAAGGCTGCCTGGGACCCGAGCGAGGAGCCGGTGTCGCTCCAGCTCGCCGGCTGCACCCCGCTCGAAATGGCGGAAGCGGCGAAGCTCAACGAGCAGCGCGGCGCGGCAATCATCGATATCAACATGGGCTGCCCGGTGAAGAAGGTCGTCAACGGCGACGCCGGCTCGGCCCTGATGCGCGACCTGCCGCTGGCCGCCTCGATCATCGACGCCACCGTCAAGGCGGTGCAGGTTCCTGTCACGCTCAAGATGCGCATGGGCTGGTGCCACGACAGTTTGAACGCGCCGGAGCTGGCCCGCATCGCCGAGGATCTCGGCATCCGGATGATCACCGTCCACGGCCGCACCCGCAACCAGATGTACAAGGGTTCGGCCGACTGGGCCTTCGTCCGCAACGTCAAGCAGGCGACCTCGCTTCCGGTCATCGTCAACGGCGACATCTGCAGCATCGAGGATTCGCGCACGGCGCTGGAGCAATCCGGTGCAGACGGCGTGATGATCGGCCGCGGCGCCTATGGAAAGCCTTGGCTATTGGGGCAGGTGATGGCGGACTTGGCCTCCGACGGGCACAAGCCCGACCCGTCGATGGACGAGCAGCTCGACGTGATCCTCGAACAATATGACGCCATGCAATCGCTTTACGGCACGCAGACGGGCGTCAACCTCGCGCGCAAGCATATCGGCTGGTACACGAAGGGCCTCACGGCTTCCGCCGATTTCCGCAACAAGGTGAACACGCAGGACGATCCCAACGTCGTCAAAGCCATGCTTCGCGACTTCTATTCGCCCTGGTTGTCGAGGGCCGCGGCCTAGCTCAACAAACTGTGTTCTTTATGCAACGCGTCCATGCTAGGCCAAGGCCGAGATGGATGCGCAAGTGGTCGATTCCGAGCTGAGCGAGGCGCCCCGCGCCGGCTGGTTCGCGCGGGAAAGGGCGAGCGGCCGAATCTTCAAATGGGCGACCATCGGCACGGTCATCCTGCTCGTCGCCACGCTTTTCACCAGCTATTTCGTTTTGACCGGCAGGGCTCCAGGCGGGACGCTCTCGGCGCTGCAGATCGCGCTTCTGCTCATCGCGAATTTGATCCCCTCGATTGCGCTGATGGTCCTCCTGTCTCGCAAGATCGCCATGGCGCGGGCCGTCAACCGCGGGATCGGGACGGGTCAGCTCCATACGCGGCTTGTCGCGCTCTTCTCGGTAATCGCGGCTGTGCCGACGGTCATCGTCGCCATCTTCGCCTCGCTGCTGCTCCAGTCGGGGCTTGAATTCTGGTTCTCCGACCGGGCGCGCGGGATGCTGGAGAATACGGTCCAGCTCGCGCAGTCCACCTATGACAGCGAAGTCAATCGGGTCGGCGCGGAAGGCGTGACGATGGTCGAGGACTTTTACAAGGCTCTTGGTCCAAAACCCCTGGAGAATCCCCGGTTCGACGAGTTCCTGGGGTTCCAGACATATCAGCGCAGCCTCAATGAATCGGCGATCATCACGATCAGTGACAGCGGCCAATTCACGGTCGCGCGGGGCATCAACTATTATGATGGTTTGATCGACCCGTCTCGGGTCGCCCAGGCGCTATCGCAACTCAAGGGCGATACCCAGGCGGCGGAGGTACTGACACAGGGCAGGATCGCCGTGCTGACTCCGGTCGGCAACGAAAAGGGCACCTACCTGTTCGTTGCCAAGAAGGTCAGTGATGATTTTCGCCAGCAGATCGAGCGCGCAAACGGCGTGCTGACCGACTATCGAGCGCTGATCGAGCGAAGCCGGACTAACCAACTGCGCTTCAACGCCGCGCTGCTCGTCAGCGCTCTGGTCATTGTCGCGCTTGCCATTTTCACCGCGCTCAAGCTGGCCGACCGCCTGCTTCGCCCGGTGGAGGAACTGGTCGGCGCGGCGGGCCGGGTCGAGGAGGGCGACTTCACGGCGCGTGTCACGGTCAGCAAGCCGGCCGACGAAATCGCCATTCTGGGCACGGCCTTCAACCGGATGACGGGCCGGCTCCAGGAGCAGACCGGCGAGCTCATGTCGGCCAACCAGCAGCTCGACACGCGCCGCGCCTTTATCGAGGCGGTGCTTTCCAGCGTGACCGCCGGCGTTATCGCGGTCGACGGCAAGGGCCGCATCTTGCTGACCAACCGCTCCGCCGAAACCCTGCTCCGGCAGGGCGAGGAGGGTATCGAGGACAAGGATCTTGCCGATGTGTCGGCAGAGCTGAACGAGTTCCTCGACGGCGAAGCACGCGATGCCAATGTGCTGGTCCATTCCGGCGAAGGGCAGCGCACGCTGGCGGTCAAGCGGATGCGCTATGCCGACGGCTCGGTGCTGACGTTCGACGACATCACCGACCAGCTAAGCGACCAGCGGCGCGCGGCCTGGTCCGACATCGCCCGCCGGATCGCGCACGAGATCAAGAATCCGCTGACCCCGATCCAGCTTGCGGCCGAGCGGCTTCAGCGGCGATATGGCGCCGAAGTCACGACCGATCCGGACACGTTTGCCCGGCTGACCGACACCATCGTCCGGCAGGTCGGCGATCTTCGCCGGATGGTCGATGAATTCTCCAACTTCGCGAGGATGCCGAAGCCGGTGTTCCGCGAGGAGAATATCCACGACATCGCCCGCGCGGCCTTGTTCCTGCATGAGGTCGCACACCCGGGCATTTCCTTCGCGCTCGATCCGCCGACGGGCGATATCCGCCTGGTATGCGACCGCCGCCAGCTGGCCCAGGCGCTGACCAACATTGTCAAGAACGCGGTCGAAGCCATTGAGGCGCGGCGGAACCGGGGAGAGCAGAATCCCGACGGCGATCGCGTCGACCTGTCCATTCGCCGCTCCGACGAGCAAATGGTTCTGGAACTTACCGATACCGGCGTCGGCCTTCCGCAGGACCGCGAGCGCTTGACCGAGCCTTATATGACGACCCGGGTGCGCGGCACCGGCCTCGGCCTCGCGATCGTCAAGAAGATCGTCGAGGAACATCTGGGTGAGATCGCCTTTCTCGACAGGCCGGGTGGCGGCACCAGGGTGCGGATCGCGTTCGACGCCGACCGGCTGGCCTCGCTGGAAAGCGACGAGCCCGCGCCACCGCCGGTACGCAGCGACGATGACGAATATGACGAGGAGGATCCTGGCTGATGGCTCTCGAAGTGCTGGTAGTCGATGACGAGGCCGACATCCGCGAACTGGTTTCGGGGGTTCTGGAAGACGAGGGCTATTCGGTCCGTTCGGCCGCAGACAGCAACGGAGCGCTTGAAGCCATCGACGACCGCCGGCCGAGCCTCGTCCTGCTCGATGTCTGGCTGCAGGGGTCGAAGCTCGACGGGTTGCAATTGCTGGAACAGATCAAGGGCCGCGACCCGACCCTGCCGGTGCTGATGATTTCGGGGCACGGCAATCTCGACACGGCCGTCGCCGCCATCCGCGAAGGCGCGGTCGACTTCATCGAAAAGCCGTTCAAGGCGGACCGGCTGCTCCACCTGGTGGGACGCGCGACGGAGACGGACCGGCTGCGGCGCGAGAATGCGACTCTTCGCCAGCAGGTCGGGCCGGACGACCAGCTCGATGGGACTTCGGTGGCCATCAACACCGTTCGGGCCACCCTGAAGCGTGTCGCCCCGACCGGCAGCCGTGTGATGATTACTGGCCCCGCCGGCGTCGGCAAGGAAATCGCCGCGCGGATGATCCACAATTGGAGCCCGCGCGCCGGATCGCCTTTCATCGTCCTCTCGGCGGCCATGATGAGCCCCGAGCGTGTCGAGGAAGAGCTGTTCGGCAGCGAACAGAATGGCGTCGCTCGTCCCGGCCTGCTCGAGCAGGCGCACGGCGGGACCCTGTTCCTCGACGAGATTGCCGACATGCCGGTCAACACGCAGGCCAAGATCCTGCGCGTGCTGACGGACCAAAGCTATACGCGGGTAGGGGGGCAGCGGCCGGTGAAGGTCGATGTCCGCGTGCTTTCCGCGACCTCGCGCAACCTCGCCGACGAGATCGCGGCCGGGCGTTTCCGCGAGGATCTCTACTACCGCCTCAATGTGGTGCCCGTGCGGATTCCCCCGTTGAGGGAACGGCGGGAGGACATTCCCGAGCTCGTCGCCCATTTCCTGGCCCGCTTCTCGGCCGAGCGGCGGATGCAGACGCCCGAACTGTCCAAGGACGCGATTGCCGCGCTTCAGGCTCACGATTGGCCTGGCAATGTGCGCCAGCTTCGCAACATCATCGAGCGCACGCTGATCCTGACGCCGGGGGACCGCGTCGGGTGCATCGAGGTCGATTTGCTGCCGCCCGAAATCATCGAAACGCAGGGGCCGACCGGCATGGGCGGGGCGTCGATGGCCATCATGGGCTCGCCCCTGAGGGAAGCGCGCGAGAGCTTCGAACGTGAATATCTGAAAATCCAGATTCGCCGCTTCTCCGGCAACATCTCCCGTACCGCCTCCTTCATCGGGATGGAGCGTTCTGCGTTGCACCGGAAGCTGAAAGCGCTTGGCCTGGGCGACAAGCGCGACGAGGAATAATTTCAACAATGGCCGACAAAGCGCTGAGTTTGCAGGATCAATTCCTGAACTCCATCCGCCGTTCCAAAACCCCGGCAACCATCTTTTTGGTCAAGGGCGTGAAGCTTCAGGGCATCGTCACCTGGTTCGATGCCTTCTCCCTGCTGCTCAGGCGGGAGGGGGCCAGCCAGCTCGTCTACAAACATTCAATCTCGACGATCATGCCGGCCCAGGCGCCGGCGGGACTGGCGGCCGAGAATGGAGACGGAAACGGCCGCCGCCTCACCCTGCAGGACCAGTTTCTTCAGGCTGCCGCGCGCCAGCAGGAGCCGATGACCATCTTCCTCGTTAATGGGGTGATGTTGCAGGGCGCCATTGCCGGGTTCGACCAATTCTCGCTGGTCCTCGAACGGAGCGGCCAGGTCCAGCTGGTCTACAAGCATGCTGTCTCGACGATGCAACCGGCGCAGCCTCTCGACCTCGGTGGCAGCGAAGAGGGCGGCGGAGACGAAGGCTGAGTATATTCAATCGTGCTGACGACAGTGGCGTGGCTCGCGGAGAGCGGGCGTTGCTGGTCGTGCCCGAACGGATCGGGGAAGGGGGCCTTCGCTCGCTCGATGCACGAGTGGAAGAGGCGGCCGGCCTCGCCGCGGCGATCGGCATCGACGTTGTCGCTCGCCGGACCTACCGCCTCAGGCAAATCCGTCCGGCGAGCCTCTTCGGCAAGGGCCAGGCGGAGGAAATCGCCGAAGTCGCCGAACAACGTGAGGCGACCCTGCTGATCGTCGATGCTTCGCTAACCCCGGTCCAGCAGAAGACGCTCGAGGAGTTGACCTCCTGCAAGGTCATCGACCGGACCGGCCTCATCCTCGAAATCTTCGGAGAGCGCGCCGCGACCGCCGAAGGGCGGCTCCAGGTCGAGCTCGCGCATCTCGACTATCAGGCCGGCCGGCTGGTTCGCAGCTGGACCCACCTCGAGCGGCAGCGCGGCGGCTTCGGCTTTCTCGGCGGTCCCGGCGAAACCCAGATTGAGGCGGACAGGCGCATGATCCGCGACCGGATGGCCCGAATCCGCAAGGAACTCGGCCAGGTCAC
>CAMPIY010000025.1 GCA_946886645.1 uncultured Sphingomonas sp. | reverse complement strand
CCGAAGGTTCGGCGAACGCTGAAGGTAAAGATCGGCGAGGTCTTGATCCGCCGAAGCTCCGTCGAATCCAAGATTCCGAGATCGCGGCGGCCGTCGAAAACCCTGCGGCGGTCGACCAGCCGGCGTGACGTCAGATTCTCGACTTCGGCCCGAATCCGCCATCGGTTGCCCGGTCTGAATTCGACATGGCCGCCCAGGCTCGTCCCCTTTTGCTCCTGCCGAAGCTCGTCGAACCGGAATTCCCGTTCCCGATGCGCCAGCGACGCATCGACGCCCCAGCTCCACCGGCCTCCCGGCAAGTCGTGGGTGAACCGGATGTCACCTTCGAAGGGCCGATCTTCCGAAATGCTGCGCTTCTCGCCGGTGACCGGGTCGGTTACGCTGCTTTTCAGGAAGGTCATCGTCGAACGAACTTCCATTCCCGTCAGGCCGAGGCGGTCGAGCGGTGCGGTCAGATCGACGCGCAACGTCGTCCGTTTTCCTCTCCCGATATTCCCGACGGCATCGAACAGCTCCCCGTCGCTTTCGACCAGGACACGATCGATCACGTCATCGATCCGCTCTCGCCGCAAGGTGAGTGTCAAAGCGCCATCGTTCCAAAAGCGCTGCTCAAGGAGAAGGGAGGCCGACCAGGTCGTGGGCGGCCGAAGCGACGTCGCGCCGGCCACGATATCATCGCGATCGAGCTCAGCGGACGCGACGAAATCCTCGAAATCTAGCTGAGCGGCTTCGCGTTCGATCGTGAGCTGTGCTCGCGTTTGCCGCCGGCTCCAGGATAGCCGAAGGCGAGGCTTCCAGAATAGAAAGCTGTTGTCCTGCTTGCTGTCGCCGCTCGACAGGAGGCGCGAATATTCGGCCCTCAATGAAGGCTCGACGGTGACCGTCGGCGATGCCTGCCAGGTCAGCCCGATGGCCGCCTCCCCGCGGCGCTCGGTTACGCGCGCATCGGACCCCGTAAGCGGGACGGCGATGCCGCCGCTGGTCAGCTCGGCATCGCCGACCAGGCTGTTCAGCGCTCCCTCGATGCTCGCGAACCAAGGCAGCTTTCCACCATCTGTTCGATACTCGATCCGGGCAAGCGTCTCCCGCGTTCGGGTCTTCTCGACGAATCGCTCGTCCTCTTCGTCGGCCCTGTTTCGGAGCCATTCGCCGCGGGCCACCGCGATGGCCTCGATCTGGCCCTTTCCCAGAGGTGCCCGAAGTTGAGCGCCGGCCTCACCGCTCCAGACTGTTTCCCGTTCCGATGCCTCGGACCGCTCATCCGACAAGGACAATATGTCTTCAGCGGTTCTCGCCCGGGCCGCGCTCAAATTGGTGACCAGTTCGCCTGAGCCCAGAGGGGCTTTATGCTCAACGCTGGCAGCCAGGCGACGCAGTACCTCCCGCTCGTCGCGGCGGGCCTGCTCGACCGGGGCGCCGGCCGCGTCATATTCGATGAGGTTGCCCGCGCCGGAATCGTCGTCGATGTCCGTTTCAAGCGCCACGGACCCCTCAAGTTGCGAGGCTCCTGTCTGGCGCGAAAATTCGACTCTGGCGTCTGGCTTGATGCCAATCTCGTCAGCACCCGAGAGCCCGGCCGTGACGGATCCCGTACTTACCGAGGCGGATCGCCTGACGACATTGGCTACCAGATCATAACCGCCCGTCGCCGCGGTCCTCGATCCGCCTCGCAGAAGCTCGATGCGCAGTACTGAGGAGGCCGGAATCCGGCGCAGCACTTGCTCGAGGCTTTCCTGCTTGCCTGACGGCGGCCTTCCATCGATCAGAACATTACCGCGCGAGCCGGTGAAGCCGCGCACCTCATCGTCGATGTCGACCAGCTCGAAACCGGGGAGCCGCTTCACCATGTCATAGGCATCGGCGGGGCGGATCGACGTAAAATATTCCGCGGGAAATACGTCCTTGCCTGAATCGGGCTGGGCAAGGGCCGTGTGCGAGACGCACAGAATCAGCGCCGCGACCAGGCTGCGTGGCTGCAAGCTGGGGCGGTGTCTATCCGTCCACAGGGGCAATGGCGTCGACCAGTGCGGCGTGGACGTGCGGCGAGGAAGCGACGATCGTGCCGTTGTCGAGGTCAAGCGGCCGACCGAGGGTGTCCGTTACGATGCCGCCGGCTTCCTCGACGATGATGACGCCGGCGCCAATATCCCACGCGCTGACGCTCTGTTCCCAATAGGCGTCGAACCGGCCGCAGGCGACATAGGCCATGTCGACCGCCGCGGCTCCAAGACGCCGGATACCCGAAACGCGAGGGGTCAGCCGCGCCATCTCCGCCGCAAATTGTTCGTGCCGCGGCTTACTGGCGAACGGAATCCCGACGGCCAAAACCGCTTCGATCATCTCCTTGCGCGCGGACACACGGATCGGAGAATCGTTGAGGAACGCGCCCTTTCCTTTCTCGGCCCAGAAGGTCTCGGCGAGCAGGGGGACGTGGGTCACCCCGGCGACAACCTTGCCCCGACGGGCGAGCGCGATGTTCACCGCAAAGAAGGGCAGTCCGATAAGGAAGTTGGTTGTCCCGTCGAGGGGGTCGACGATCCAGACATTGTCCGGGTCCTTTCCCGCTACCAAGCCTCCTTCCTCGCCAAGGAAACCGTAATCGGGACGAAATGCGGACAGCATTTCACGCACCGTTTGCTCCGCGCGCAAATCGGCTTCGCTGAACATGTCGTCCAGGCCCTGTTTGTGGCGGACCTGGAGTCCCGCGATGTTGCCGAAGTCTCGCTTAAGCCCTTCGCCGGCCGCAAACGCCGCTTCGAGCATCGCGGTGATGGTGGGGGAATGGTCGACGGTCATCGATCCTACTTCCGGACAATCCAGTCGTGGGTGGGATCGTTACGGAAAATCCAGTTGCGGCGGGGCCCCGCCATCACGTTGAGATAATAAACATCATAGCCGTGCGGTGCCCCGACCGGATGGTAGCCGCGAGGCACCATGACGACGTCGCCATCCTCGACCGTGATCGTCTCGTCGATCGACCGGTCGTCGGTGTAGACCCGCTGGATAGCGAAACCCTGCGGCGGGTTGAGCCGGTGGTAATAGGTCTCCTCCAACGCGGTTTCCTCGCCCTCGGTCGCGGTGTCGTGCTTGTGCGGCGGATAGCTGGACCAGTGACCGCCCGGAGTAATGACTTCGACGACCAGCAGGCTTTCGGCCGGTTCGGTCTCCGGCAGGATATTGCGCACGAAGCGCTGGTTGGTGCCTTGGCCGCGCACCTCTAGGCTCATGCGACTTGAATCGATCAGCCTTGGCTCGCCGGTCTCGCTTCCCGGCGCGGTACCGATCGCAAGCTCGACCGTGGTGACGGCCTCGATCCGATAGGAGGTGCCGGCCGGCACATAGACCGCCGCCGGTGGAGCATCCTCGAACACGCTTTGCCGGTTACCCACAGCATCAACCGAAAGGGCGCCGGCGCGGATATTCGCCGTGCCTGAAAGAATGACGAGGCACGCCTCCCGGCCTTCAATCCCGCCTTCGTGCCGTTGGCCCGGCTGCAGCTTCACGACCTGAAATCCGACGTGCTGCCATCCTGCCGATTCCGGAGTCACTTCGAGCACAGAACCGTCGGCCATCGGGGTGTGGGGGCGCACCTTGAGGGTCATGCTGCCACCTCCATCCTCGCAAGCCGCGCGTCGCTACGAAGAGTCCCCAGGCCGACCTGGGCGAAATCGCGCGGATTGGCGATGGCGGGATCCTGCTCCGCCTCGACGATCACCCACCCCGAATAGCCCATCCGGGAAAGCGCTTCGAACAAGGGCAGGAATTCAAGATCGCCATCGCCCGGAACCGTGAACATTCCCTGCAGCACGCCGTCCAGGAAGCTGGATCCGCGTTGGACAATGTCATCGAAGACGCTTCGCCGGACATCCTTGCAATGGACGTGAGCGACCCGTTCAGGTGCATTTTCGATGACCGATATCGCGTCGATGCCGCCGAGCGCCGCGTGGCCCGTATCGAGCGTCAGCCCCACATTGTCGGCTGTCGCCGAGAGAAAGCGATCGAGCTCCGCGGCCGTTTCGACGACCGTCCCGAGATGATGATGATAGGCGAGGCGAAGGCCGCGAGCCTGAACATGGTCGGCGACCTTGGACAGCTCTTGCCCGAAGCGCTTCATCTCTTCCTCATCCAGCGAGGGCGAGTCCGACAACGGCTTGTTCCGGCTTCCGTGGATGGCGTTGCTGGTTTCCGCGATGATGAACACCTTGCTGCCGAGCGCCTCCAGCAGGTTCAGATGACCCTGCAACGCGTCAATTTCGGCGCTTGCCTCCTGATTGAGGAGGTTGGAGCTGTACCAGCCGCCGACCAGCGCCAGGCCATAGCTGCCGAGCAGCGGTCGAAGAGTTTCCGGATCGCGGGGGAATTTTCCGCCAAGCTCCACTCCCGAAAAGCCGACCTCCTCAATATCACGAAGGACGTTTTCAAGCGGGGTGTCGCCGCCAAGCTCGGGCATATCGTCATTGATCCAGGCAATTGGACTGACGCCGAACCGGATTGTCACTGTCGTACCTTTCCAACCTGTTCGTCATAGTCCGTCCGGGCGGTCCGTACGGCCCCGCGCTGCGAGACTTCCGCAACAGGAACGTCCCACCACGCTCCGCCGGCTTCGGTGCTGCGCTCCGGATCGGTATCGATGACGATAACCGTGGTTCGGTCCGCGCCAATCGCCCGGCCGAGCGCGGCCTCCAGCTCGGAAATATTGGCGGCCTTCTCGGCGATGGCGCCAAGCGATTCCGCGTGGGCACGAAAATCGATCTGCGGGACGCCAGGCAGTAGATTGTTGAACTTCTCTCCGACGGTCGCCTGCTGGAGCCGGTTGATGCACCCGAAGCCGCGGTTATCGAGCAGGACGACGATCAGCTTCGCGCCAAGCGCGACCGACGTGGCGATTTCGGAATTGAGCATCAGGTAGCTGCCGTCGCCGACCATCACGACGACTTCGCGCTCCGGCGCCGCAAGCTTCACTCCCAACCCGCCGGCAATCTCATAGCCCATGCAGGAATAGCCATATTCGAGGTGATAGCCGTCGCTGGTGCGGCTCCGCCAAAGCTTGTGGAGCTCGCCCGGCAGGCCGCCCGCCGCGCCGACGACGATTGAGTCCTCCGGGACCGACCGCCACACCGCCCCGATGACCTGCGCGTCCGAGGGAAGCGGTGCGTTCGTTGGTGCCGTCGCCTTTTCCCAATCCAGATCCCAGTCGCCGATCGCACTGGCGTGGCGCTGGCGATCCGCCGATCGCCATTCGCCGAGCTCGTCGGACAGCGCCTCGATCGCGAGCTTCGCATCGGCCACCATGGCGAAGGCTCCTCGCTTATGGGCGTCGTGAGGCACGACATTGACCTGCGCGATCCGCGCGGCCGGGTTCTGGAACAGCGCCCAGGAGCCGGTGGTGAAATCCTGGAACCTGGTGCCGATTCCAATGACCAGATCCGCGCCGGCCGCTGCCGCATTGGCGGCGCTGGTGCCCGTGACGCCGATGCTTCCAAGCGCCTGCGGATGATCCCAGGGCAGGCAGCCTTTGCCCGCCTGCGTTTCCGCGACGGGGATGCCGAATGCCGCCGCGAACTGGGCCAACTCTTCACAAGCCTGCGAATAATGAACGCCCCCTCCGGCAACGATGATCGGTGCGCTCGCCTGGACAATCGCTTGCGCCAATTCCCGTACGTCCGCACGTTCCGGGGGCGGCCGTCGAACACTCCACAGCCGCCGGTCGAAGAAGCTCTCCGGGTAGCCGAAGGCTTCTGCTTGCACGTCCTGGCAGAAGGCGATGGTCGCCGGTCCGCAACTGCCCGGATCGATCATGGTCATGACCGCGCGCGGCAGTGAATCGAGCAGCTGTTCCGGTCGGGTTAGCCGGTCGAAGTAGCGGGACACCGGGCGGAAGCAATCGTTCGCGCTTACCGTTCCATCCCCGAAATCCTCCACCTGCTGAAGGACGGGATCGGGCCGGCGGCTCGCATAGACGTCACCCGGAAGGAACAGCACCGGCAACCGGTTCACGTGAGCCAATGCCGCGGCGGTCACCATATTTGTCGCACCAGGCCCGATCGAGCTGGTGCAGACCATCGCTCGCCGTCGCCGCATCTGCTTGGCGTAGGCAATCGCCGCGTGCGCCATCGCCTGTTCGTTATGCGCGCGGAACGTAGGCAAACTGTCCGTGGCCCCGGCCAGCGCTTCCCCCAGCCCGGCGACATTGCCATGTCCGAAGATGGCCCAGACGCCCGCGAAGTAAGGCACCTCCTGCCCGTCAACTTCGACGAACTGGTTCGCCAGGTAACGGACGCACGCCTGGGCAGCAGTCAATCGAACGGTTTTCATGCGGCTGCCTCGCTTTGGGCACGGGCGTTCCGCCAGCCTTCTACCAGTGAGGAAAGCCTCGATGCCATCGCCTGAACAGCCTCATTGTCATCGATCCGATTGGACAACCAGTCCCTGGCCACATCATGGAAAATGGAGCGTCCGACCGCAAATCCCTTGATGAGCGGGAAGGGCGCGGCTGCCTTGAACGACTCAACTAGTTGCTGGATCGGAGCGGAAAGACCGAGCATCACGATGCCGCGGCACCAGGGATCGCGTTCTTCAATGGCTTTGATAATGTGCGCCCAGGCCGCTCCGTCGCCGGAGGGTTCGAGCTTCCACCAGTCCGGGCGCACGCCCGCATCGTAGATCTGCTGCAGCGCCCGGGCGACGGTCCGCTCGTCGAAGGGCAGGTCGGTTGGCGGAATGATTTCGATCAGCAGTTCGTGGCCGGTCTGGCGGCAACTTGAAAAGAGCCGCTGAAGCTGCCGCTGTTGCCGTTCCCTTAGTTCATCCGGATCGTCGGGATGATAGCTGGCCAGGCATTTCACGACATGCCTCACGGGCCAGGTTGCCAGCTCGATGCCGACATCGCCGCCGCGTTCGAATTCAAGCGGGCGCGACCGCGGGATTTCGATGGGTCGGCCGATCCAATAAGGCCGGTCGGACAGCTCCGCGAGAATATCGAACCCGAAACGGTCGTCGACCAGCATCCCGAAACGCGGGTCGCCCTTCGCAACCTGGTCGAGCGACTGGAAGGCGAGGCGCTTGAAGCCGGTGACGCGGGCCGGCGGACAGCCGAGTTCGTCGGCCAGTTCGTCGAACTGGCTCCGGTGGTCGATGGCGAGCACGGAGAGTTCGTCATATTGGCCGTAGCGCGCGGTCGTCGCCCAGTGGAGATGCTCCAGCAACTCATCTTCGCGGAGGCGGAATGGCAGATCGCTTCGGCCGAGAAAATTCTCGAGCTCGATATTGCTCGGCATCGCCGGCGCGCAGCCGTGGCGCGACACGACGATGGCGCCGCAGGCGTTGGCCAGCCTGCAGCATTGCTCGACGCTCTCATCGCGGAGCCATCCGGACAGGAATCCGGCCATGAAGGCATCGCCCGCGCCCAGTACGTTAAACACCTCCACCGGGAAGCCTTCGACGACCTGCCCCTCTTCAATCTCTCCCGGAATTTCATCGGGAAAGGCCACGCAGCCTTCGGGTCCCAATTTGCAAACGAGCAGCGCGGAAGTTGAGTTTCGTACCGCTCTGACCGCTTCTATTGTATCTTCCCGTCCGCCAAGAATCCGCATTTCCTCTTCCGTCCCGACGATCAGGTCGCAGAAGGGAAGGATGAATTGGAGGCGACTGGTGACCGCCTCCGAGGCTACGAACCGGTTTTCCCCCTGGTCCCGCCCCGCCAATCCCCAGAGCACCGGCCGATAGTCGACATCGAACACGACCTTGGTGCCGGCTTTTCGGGCCACTTCGATCGCTTTTACGGAAGCCGCGAAGACGGAGGGCGTCGAAAGGTGGGTTCCGTTGACCAGCAAAGCCTTGGCCGATCCGACCAGGGCCTCGTCGACATCCGCCGGGCCCAGGGCCATATCGGCGCAGTTTTCACGGTAGAAAATCAGCGGGAAGTTTTCGCGGTCGCGGATGCCGAGGACGACCAGCGCCGTCAGCCGATCCGGGTCGGTCGCTACCGACCTTGTCTCGACGCCTTCGCGCATCAGCTGCTCGACGATGAAGCGGCCCATATGGTCGGCACCGACACGGGTAATCAGCGCGCTGCAAAGGCCAAGCCGGGAAAGCCCGATGGCAGTGTTGGTCGGGCTACCTCCGACATATTTGGCGAAGGAGCCCATGTCCTCGAGCCGGCCTCCGGCCTGTTGGCCGTAAAGGTCGACGCTCGATCGGCCGATCGCCACCAAGTCCAGCGATTTCGTCAATAGCTGCCCGAACGCCCCCAATCCTTCACTTTGAAACAGCTATTCCAATATTATGGAAATCGCAACGCTCATTTCACTTTATGCGCTGGCTTGCGCCCCCGCTCGGCCTCGAAGGCAAAGCCGATCGCCACCGCCTGGGCTAGGCACATCGATGCGGCCAGCGAGCGGAAGCTGCGAACTTCGGAGTCATGGACCTGGAGCGCGACGTCCGCCGGCTTGGCGATCGGGCTGACCCGGCTATCGCTGATCGACAGGATCTTCGCTCCGTTCTTCGCAGCGATATCGGTCAGCTCGACGGTCTCTGGCGCATAGGGATGAAAGCTGACGGCAATCAGCAAATCGTTCCGGTCGATCGTGTTCGCTTGTGGTCTCGCAAGCCCGCCGACCCCGTCGATGAACTGGACATGCTTGCCGAGCTGCTGGAGCGAATAGGCAAGGTAGGCCGAAATCGGAAACGCCCGGCGGAAGCCCGCCACATGAACCACCGAGGCGCGGGCAATCAGGTCGACCGCGCTGCGCATTTCCGGTTCGCTGACGGTTTCGCTCAAATTCTGCAGCGCGAGGATATTGCCCTCGACGAACTCGGAGAGAAGGCCCTCACCCGCGGGCGTCCTGCTGACGGATTCGCTGAACCGGCGGACTCGCTCCCCATAGCCGATTGCGCTGTTTGCCGAGAGAAGGCCGTCCCGGAACAGGCGCTGCATCTGACTCGCGCCGGAGAATCCGAATGCCTGGGCGAAGCGAACGATGGCGGAGGGCTGCACGCCGCACCTCTTCGCAATGACCGCGAGCGTTTCCAGCGCGAGCTCGTTGGGCTCATCGAGGACGTAGCGGGCGATCTGCTTCAGCCGCTTGCTGAGACCGTCATAGTCTTCGAGCAGCCGCGCCCGGAACTCTTCAGCCGTCGCCGGAGGCTTGCGGGTCTTGGTCGGCATGAGTCCCCCTGAAATCGAGCCCGTCTGGAATATTCATTCTCATGATGGAAATCAAAAGCCATTTACGACTATTCCAAATCATCTATGAAAAGAAGAATCGTTCCAGGGGCGGGCTGATTGCCGATGAAGGTTCATGACATTGCGCTGGTCGGCGCGGGAAGGATGGGCGGCCTTCACGCCCGCAATCTCGCGCTTAGCCCGCGATTCCGCCTGGTGGGCATTGCCGATCACAACGAGAAATTGGCGGCCGAGCTGGCGGACGAGCTGCACACGCCCGTCCGGAGTTATGGCGAAATCCTGGGCGATCCTTCGATCGAAGCGGTCGTGGTTGCAAGCTCCACCAGCTCCCATTTGGAGAATGTGCTGCTCGGCCTGGCATCGGGCAAGGCTGTGTTCTGCGAGAAGCCGCTATCGCTCGATGCCGATACGCTCGCTTCGGCGTTGCCCGATATCGAGCACGCCGCGAGGCCGGTGTTCATTGCCTTCAACCGGCGGTTCGACCCGCATTTTCAGGCGCTAAAACGCCAGCTCGACGATGGCGGCATCGGAACGCTTGAGACGATCCACATCGTCAACCACGACCCCGCCGCCCCGCGCCTGGATTTCATCCCCAAAAGCGGCGGCCTGTTCAAGGATTTCACAATCCACGACTTCGACACGGCCAGCTGGCTCGTCGGCGATCAATTCGTCGAGCTTTTTGCGACGGGATCGTGCCTGATCGATCCGAAAATCGCGGAACTCGGCGACATCGACACCGCCAAGCTGGTCCTCAGAAGCGCGGGAGATGTGCTTTGCGTCATCAGCAACAGCCGGCGGACGGGCTATGGCTATGATCAACGGGTCGAATTGTTCGGCTCGAAAGGTGCGCTGCGCGCGGACAACATCCCCACCACCTCTGTCTCCCGGCTCGGGGAGGAAGGAAGCACCGGCGCGGCATTCCCTTATTCATTCGCGGAGCGGTACGCCGACGGCTATCGGGCGGAGCTGGATCATTTCGCGGATGTGCTGGACGGAGCCGCCCTTCCTGCGACCGGACCGCGAGACAGCCTTCGCGCCCTTCGCCTGGCGGATGCGGCGGAGCGGTCATTGAAAAGCGGTGGCCCCGTCAAACTCCAGCAGGAGCAGGCCGATGCATGACATCGCGGTCATCGGTGCGGGCCGGATCGGTCGGATACATGCCGGCAACGCCAATGCGAATCCCCGCATCCGCCTCAAATATGTCGTCGATCCCGTCGCCGACGCCGCGGCTTCCCTGGCGCTGGAGACCGGGGCTACCGTTGCCGCGCTTGACGAGGTGCTGGCCGATCCGTCGGTGAAGGGGATCGTCGTTGCAAGCTCGACCGACACCCACCTCGACTTCAGCCTGCGGGCCGTGGTGGCGGGCAAGGCCGTATTTTGCGAGAAGCCCATCGACCTCGATCTCGCGAAGGCGCGCGCTGCCGCGTCGTCGTTTGGCCCGGTCAATGCGCGGCTGTTCCTGGGCTTCAACCGGCGGTTCGATCCGAATTTCCGCCAACTCCACGACCGGATTGCTTCCGGCGAGATGGGTCAGCTCGAAACGCTCCACATTATCAGCCACGATCCCGCTCCGCCGCCGATCGATTACGTCAAGGTCTCGGGCGGCATGTTCAAGGACATGACCATCCACGATTTCGACATGGCGCGCTGGCTGCTGGGCGAGGACCCGGTCGAAGTCTATTCCGCCGCCACCGCCGTGATCGATCCTGCGATCGGCGCTGCCGGCGATGTCGACACGGCCAAGATCCTGCTGCGCACGGCCAGCGGGCGGATTTGCGTGATCAGCAACAGTCGCCGCAGCGGCTACGGCTACGACCAGCGGATCGAGGCTTTTTGCGCGAAAGGACTGCTGCGCGCGGGCAATGTCCTTTCATCCACCGTCGAATCCTGGGGCGAATCCGGCGCGAAAACCGATCCGCTTCAGAATTTCTTCCTCGACCGTTATGCGGGGGCCTATCGCGCGGAAATGGATCATTTCTCCGATATTTTGAGCAGCGCGGTGCGTCCGATGATCGGATATGGGGACGGGCTGGCTGCGCTCGCGATCGCCGAGGCCGCAATGGAAAGCCACCTGGAATCGAGGACGGTGGCCATTCAATATTGAGCGGCCGCCGAAGCCGGGCAGCAACGGAAAATCAGTTGATGGGAAGGGATGGTGCCCAGGGGCTGAATCACATTCATTGGCTTAACCTCTTGATTTTGAAGCGTAGAAAAAACAGGCAAATGGGCCGGTGCCCCCAAGAGTGCCCCCGTCTTCATGCGGCCAGCTGCCAATTACGCTTGCCGCTCTGCCATGCGGCGATGTCGCTTTCGCGCCATGCGACGGCGCGGAGGCCGATCACTTTTGGTTTGGGAAAAGTGCCCTCGCCCATTTGGCGGTAAATGGTCGGTTTGCTTAGGCCAGTGGCGGCCTCGACCTCTTTGCGGCGTAGGAACCGATCCAGCATCGCCAATTACTTAATCGGCTGAGGCGCTGTTCGCCCCGCATCGAGGCCCCAGATATCGCGAATGATCCTGGACGCGTTGACGCTGAGATAGGAAGGAAAATTCTCGACCCCTTCGCTCTCCGGGATATTCGATGGCAAAAGTGCAATGTCGTCAGACTCGAGACGGACAACGTAAAGCCGACTATTGGTCGACGTGAAGCTCCGTTCCGAGAATAAATCGAAATAGAGTGCCATGATCGAGTAGAGTTCCGGCGACATCCGGGATTCCAGCTCGAACGCCATCGGATCGATGGCGATCCTCGAGTTCTGGCGTTCTTCGAGCCAATCCTCAAAGTAACAGACACCTTCGTCACCCCGAGAGAGAGTACCCTTGAGCGGATGAGCCGCTCGGGCCGAGATCAACGTTCTGCTATCGAGGACTGCCCTTTCCGTGATTCCGGGAAAGACCACGGGAATTCCAGCCGACGCCCAAAGAAGCTTGGCAATTTGGCGTAAGCCCGCGAGGCCCACTCCATAGCGGTGAATCTCTGCGAGGATGCCGGCGATGTGGAGAGCCTCAAACCCGAAGCGGCGGTGCTTTCCTCGACCCTGCCCTTCGGCTTCTTTGGCCCGGAGCAAGCTTTCCTTGATCCAATATCCGACCACATCGAGGGAAAGACGTGTCGCCTCATGGATCTGCTGTCGCGTATAAAGGGATTGGATCGGAGTGAATGCTACCGGCATGGGAAATGCCTATGTCAGCTCAAGGTCAAAATAAAGGTCTAAATCACCTCTATTGAGAAATTGTAGACTTTTAAACGCAATTCCGTGCCTTCTCGCGCCGCAGTTTGAGGTGAAGACGGCATCGACAATGGTCTCCAATTTAGCCTACGTCGACACCGCCCCATGACGGCAGCTTTGCGCCCATA
>CAMPIY010000024.1 GCA_946886645.1 uncultured Sphingomonas sp. | reverse complement strand
AGCCGACCTTGTGTTCGATATGCGCTTTCTCGACAATCCGCATTGGGTCGACGATCTGAGGCCGCTGACCGGCGAGGATGCGGCCGTTGTCGCCTACATCGAGCGCGACCCGGCTTGGGCGGCGACGCTCGGCCGTATCGAGGCCCTGTTAACCGACCTCATTCCCCGCTATTGGGCCGCTGGCAAAAGCTATCTGACGATAGCGTTCGGCTGCACCGGGGGGCGTCACCGTTCGGTGGCAGCGGCGGTCGAAATGGCGAAGCGGTTGCGCGAGGCGGGTTTTTCGCCGAATGTCCGTCACCGTGACCTCGCTTCGCCGCCGAGCGATACGATCGAGGGAAATCCCGCGAGCAAGCCTTCTGATGATCAGGGGGCGCGGGGAATTGACGAAGCGAGTAGTTGAATGATCGGATTAGTGCTGGTGACCCACGGTCGGCTTGCGACCGAGTTCATCACAGCAATGGAACATGTGGTCGGTCCCCAGGAGGCGATCGAAGGCATCTGCATCGACGCCGACGACGATATGGAGATGCGCCGCAAGGACATTGCCGCCGCCATCCAGCGCTGCGACCAGGGCCAGGGCGTCATCATCCTGACCGACCTTTTCGGTGGCACGCCGTCCAACCTCGCCATCAGCCTGATGAAGAGCGAGAATGTCGAGGTGATCGCGGGAGTGAATCTGCCGATGCTGATCCGCCTGGAAGGTGCCCGCAAGGCGATGAGCGTCCGCGCCGCAGTCGCTGCCGCCCGCGAGGCCGGACGGAAATATATCTCGGTGGCTTCCGAGATCCTCGGCGAGGCCGCTGCTTGAGCTGCCATAGCCGGACCATCGAGATCACCAACCGCCGGGGTCTCCATGCCCGGGCCAGCGCGAAGTTCGTCAATCTCGCCTCGGGGCTTTCGGCGAAGGTCGAGGTGGAGAAGGACGGCAACCGGGTGGTCGGCACCTCGATCATGGGCCTGATGATGCTCGGCGCGGCAATGGGCGACAGCATCACCATCCATTGCGAAGGCGACGGTTGCGAACAGGCCATCGAAGAGCTGGCCGCGCTGGTCGAGGGACGCTTCGGCGAGGAGTGAGAGCGCAGGCAAGTCCGGGGGACTTGCGGAGCACGAACTCGCGACGCAAGGAGCGCAGATGCCTCGCCAGATCACCTCATTCTCCAACGAAACGGTGAAGCGGCTTCGGGCCCTTCGCGACAAGAAGGCGCGCAAGTCGGAAGGGCTGTTCCTGGCTGAGGGGCTGCGCATTTTGGTCGAGGCTCGGGATAGTGGACGGCTGCCCGAGATTATCGCCTATTCCGCGGCCGGGGGCGTTCATGCCCTCGCCGCCGAGATTATCGCGGAGGCCGAGGCCAGTGGCGCCGATGTGATCGAAACGTCGCCGGACATCCTGTCAAAGATGTCGGGAAAGGATAATCCGCAGGCAATTCTCGGTGCATACCGCCAGCCCGATACCAGCCTGGCCGCGGTCGACCGTTCGGCCTCACCCCTCTGGATCGTCGCGCAGGCTCTTCGCGATCCGGGGAATATCGGCACGATCCTGAGGACCGGCGACGCGACCGGGGCCGGCGGGTTGATCCTGCTCGACGATAGCGCCGACCCCTGGTCGGTCGAGGCGGTTCGGGCCTCGATGGGCGCCATCTTCACGCAGCAAATCGCAACGGCGCGCTGGGAAGAGTTTCTGCCGTGGCTGAGAAGTGGCGCCGGCCAGCTTGTCGGAACCAGCCTCAACACGACGCACGATTATCTGGAGCCTGCCTACGAGCAGCCCTGCTTCCTGCTGATCGGCAATGAGAGCCAGGGCCTGCCCGAGGCGTACGAAGCGGAATGCGACCTGCTGGTGAAAATGCCGATGCTCGGCAAGGCCGACAGCCTCAATGCCGCAGTTGCGACCGCCGTCATGGCCTTTCAGGTTAGGGCAAGCTGGCGGAACCCATAAAAGGCTGGGAGGTTTGTTCCGCCATGAAAACGAAATTCGCCCTGCCGCTGTTCGCCCTGAGCCTCACCGCTTGCGATCCCTATATGCAGGGGCCGCCTCCCGGCTATCCGCCGCCGTCCTATCCCGCCGAAGCGACCTACCGCGCCATAGGAACCGAGCCCTTCTGGGACCTGGAAATCGGCGGCGACATGGTCTTTACCGACCGGGGCAACGATAATTACCGCGTCGTGCAGCGGACACCCCAACCAATCATTGGTGTGGCGGGCGAAATCTATCAAACGCCACGCCTGAACGTGAACATCGTCCATGGCCGCTGCAGCGACGGGATGAGCGATCGCACCTACCCCGACAGTGTCACCGTCAGGGTCGACGGCCGCGAATTTCGCGGGTGCGGCGCGCCAATCACCTTTTTCAGCCAGGTCGGTGAGAACGGCCAACCCAATTACCCGGGTTCGGGAACGATGATTTTGACCGGCACCAACTGGCGCGTGACATCCATCAACGGACGTCCGACGCCGCCCCAGAACTTCTACATGAACTTCCTCCCCGACCGGATCGGAGCCAAGTTCGGCTGCAACTCGCTGGGTTCCGACTATAGCGTCAACGGAAGCGTTTTGACCGCCGGAGCGGTCATGGCGACGCGAATGGCCTGCCCCGACATGAGCTTCGAAACGCAGGGCTCCGCGATCCTGGCGCACCCGATGAACATGTCCGGCGAGGGAAACCGGCTGGTCCTGTCGAACCGCGCGGGGACGATCGAGCTGATACGGGCCGATTAGACGCGGTCTGAGCGCGCTTAGGTTCACAAAGTTCATTGAGAACGACGCGTTTTCGCGCCCCTTTTGTGAACTTAAGGATTGCGCGGCGATGCCCCCTTCGTCGGAGTCTTCATAAAGATTCACGGTGACCCGGCGCCCTTTCGCCAGGACGACCACTGCAGCCAATTCAAAGAGCCGCCTTCAGGCTGGCAGGCCAATTCCTACATTGCGAGGAATTTCGTCAGGCGGCTGCGTCGTCTTCATTTGATGGCTTCGGCGGGGCCGCGAGCTTGGTCATCGGACGCGGCGCTGTCTCCACCATCGGCGGGGATGGCATATCCTTGGCGCTGCCGGCCCCCAGCCCCTCGAAGCGCTTGGCCTGGGTCAGCACCTGGCTTTCGAAGCTTCCGACCATCTGGTTGTAGGCCGCGTTGGCGGTCGAGAGGTTCTTTCCAACCCGCTCCATATGCTGCGCCATTGTCGCAAGGCGGGAGTGCAACTCCTTGCCCAAGCTGGCGATTTCATCTGCCGCTTCGTTGAGCTTTTCCTGCCGCCAGACACTCGCCACCGTGCGCGCAATGGCGACGAGATTGGTCGGCGTGGCGAGCAGCACCTTCTTGTCGAACGCCCATTCCCACAGGGCATCGTCCTGCTCCAGCGCGGCTGTCAGGAAATGTTCTCCGGGAATGTACATGACGACATAGTCGGCAGCGTCGTCGAACTGCGCCCAATATGCTTTGGAGCCGAGTTGCTGTGCATGATTGCGGATCGAGGCGACGTGGGCGCGAAGATGGCCGGCGCGGCGATCATCGTCGGCCTCCTCCGACGCATCCAGATAGGCGTTCAATGAGCATTTGGCGTCGATCACCAGCTTCCGCCCGCCCGGCAGGTTGACGATGACGTCTGGGCGCAGGCGTCCTTCGTCGGTGTCGACACTGACCTCGGTCTTGAAATCGGCATGGGCCGTCAGCCCTGCCTGCTCCAGAACGTTGCGGAGCGAATGCTCGCCCCAGCGGCCCCGCGCCTTTGGCGATGAACGGAGCGCATTGACGAGGTTGCGGGTCTCGTCGCGCACTCGCCCCTGCCCCTCGCGCACCTGCTCGACGACTGCCTTCAGCCCGGCATAATGGTCGACCCGATCCTTTTCGACCCGCTGAAGCCCTTCCTCGTAGCGCTTGAGCGTCGCCTCGACGGGTTGAAGCAAGGTCTGCAGCTTGGCCTGGCTCGCCTTGTCCGCCTCGGTGAAGCGCTCACCAGCCTTGTCGAGAAAATCCTTGTGCGCCTTTTCGAGAAGCTGGTCACCGACAGCGCGGAACTGCGCGATCAGCGCGTCCTTCGATTCCTGCAAATCCTTGAGCCGCGCCTCGAAATTGCGGGCGTCGGCCTGAAGCGTCGCAAGCTCCCGCGCCGCGGCCTCATGCGCCGACCGGGCAGAATCCCGCTCCTCACGGACACCGTCGAGCTGGAGCCGGAGCGACTCGGCCGTCGCCTTGCCCTGCTCCCCTCCGCGCGCGCCGAAGAGCCATCCGATGACCGCGCCAAGGGCAAGAGCAACCAGCCCGACGATAATCAAAGACGCGTCCAACGGCCTCTCCCTCAAGCGGAACGAAATGCGAACCTATGACCATTTGCGGGAAGGCTCAAGAGCGCAATCGTTCAATCATCGGCTTTCGATCATGTGATCATCATCGCCACTTTCACTCGTCGAACGCACCCTTCGCGCAAGGCCGGGCAACAACCTCCCCTTGTCGCCCGGCCAGCCAAACAGGAGGCGAAAATGATCAAGTCAAACCGCAGAAATATTGCGCCGGCAATCGGCATTTCCCTACTGACGGCGACCGCGGCCGTCGCCATGCCCGCATTTGGCGACTGGGCGGCGCCGCAAAGCATCGAAGCGCTTCCGGATTCGTCGGCGAACCTCAATTCGCCGGCGGTGGACGGCTGCGCCAGCCTTTCGCCAGACGGGCTAACGCTGGCGTTCAACAGCAATCGCACCGGCAATTTCGACATCTACTTTGCGAAACGCGCCAGCACGTCCGAGGGCTTCGGCGAGCCAGAGCGGCTGCCGGCACCCGTCAACGGGCCGTCGACCGAAAACTGCCCGACGATTCTGCGGGGCAAGCAAATGATCTTCACCAGCACCCGCGACGACGCGGCTGGCGATCTTTACCTCACCCGACTGGGCCCAAAGGGATGGGCGGAGCCGCAGCGCTTCGCATCCAACATCAACCAGCCCGGCATCCAGGAGGAGTCGGCCACCGTCTATGAGGATGACCAAGGCCGGCAAGTGATGATCTGGTCTCGCCGCAATGGCGCCAATCCGGGCGATATATTCCAGAGCATCGACGGCGGCCCCGCGACGCTGGTCCAGGGTGGGGTCAACAGCTCCGCCGCCGACAACCGGCCAAGCGTCACCCATGACGGCAAGACGATCTTCTGGGACTCTTCGCGAGGTGGTGATGATCCGGCCAACCCCGACCTCTGGTATGCAACACGTTCGAGCACCAGCGATACCTGGGGCACGGCGCAGCGGCTCGACTCGCTCAATGCGGCGGGAGTGTTTGACGCTCGCCCGTTCGTCAGCTGGGACGGGACGATGCTGACTTTCTCGTCCACCCGCCCCGGAGGGACTTCTCCCGCACCGGACATGTACTTCACCACCCGATAAACCGGCTTCAGCGGGGGCTGAGCGCCACCCTCGCCTTCGGACGGGGGTGGCGGAACCGTTCCGAACGTGCTTCGCTCTCCGGCAAGGAAAAGGGAGAGCCTATGTCCATTCGCAAGATGATCGCGCTGCACCCCAAGGACAGCAACAACCAGGCGCTGGCCGATGCGGTCCATCATTTGATGTATTGTTCGAAGATGTGCCTGAGCTGTGCCGATGCCTGCATGGCCGAGCCGATGGACATGACGCAGTGCATCCGCCTGTGCCTCGATTGTTCAGACATTTGCGAGGCGACGGCGCGGCTGGGCCTCAGGCGGACCGGCGACGACCAGCCGATGCTGCGCGAGTTGCTCGAGGTCTGCGCGCGCATGTGCGAGCAGTGTGCGGCGGAATGCGAGCGGCACGACCATGAGCATTGCAAGCTATGCGCGCAGATCTGCCGTGAGTGCGCCAACGACTGCCGGAACGCGGCGGCGTCGATCGCCTAGGCGGCGTGGAGCGCCCGTTCTTTCCGGGTCTTGGCGAGCTTTTTCAGAACCATGTCGCGCTTCAGCTTCGACAGATGATCGATGAACAGGACGCCTTCGAGGTGGTCCATCTCATGTTGGAGGCAGACGGCTAGAAGGCCGTCGAGGTCTTCCTCATGGCTCTTGCCGTGCTCGTCGAGCCAGCGGGCGCGGATTCGGTCGGGACGCATGACCTCGGCATATTGGTCGGGTACCGACAGGCAGCCCTCGAGGTAGGGCACTTCGTGGTCGCTACTCGACAGGATTTCCGGGTTGATGAAAACGCGCGGCTCCTTGACGACCGGGCTTTCCGGATCGTCCGGGTTTTCCGGCTCCTGCAGGTCCATCACCAGTAGGCGCTTGGGCACGCCGACCTGGACTGCAGCGAGACCGATGCCGGGCGCGTCGTACATCGTTTCGAACATGTCGGCGATCAGCGCGCGCAGCTCATCGTCCACATTCTCGACCGGGGTCGAAATCTGGCGGAGAACGGGGTCGGGCGTTTCGTAGATGCGCAGGATGGCCATGGCGGCGATTTAGTCTTTCATGTGAAGGGGTTCAAGCGACCGGACGGCGGGCACGGAGCGCCTGGGCCAATGTCCCTTCGTCGAGATAGTCGAGTTCACCGCCGACAGGAAGGCCGTGCGCCAACTGTGTGAGGCGAATGGGAAATTTCTCCAGCCGCTCCGCGAGGTAATGGGCGGTGGTCTGGCCTTCGAGGGTGGCATTCATGGCCAGAACGACCTCGTCGATGCCGCCGGCTGCGATGCGCTTGACCAGCTTGTCGATGCTCAGGTCTTCGGGGCGGACGCCTTCGAGCGCCGAGAGGCGGCCGCCGAGGACGTGATAGCGGCCGGGGAAGAGACGCGAACGGTCCAGCGCCCAAAGGTCGGCGACTTCCTCGACTACGCACAGCGATTTCTCGTCGCGGCGCGGCTCGCGGCAGATGCTGCAGGGGTCGCTGGTATCGACATTGCCACAGACCGAGCAGGTTGAGAGGGTTTCCGACACGGTCTTGAGCGCCGCAAGGAGCGGCTCCAGCGCCGCTTCGCGCTTTTTCATCAGGTGAAGCACCGCCCGCCGCGCAGAGCGCGGGCCGAGGCCCGGCAGGCGCGCCAGGGCTTGGGTAAGTGCTTCGATCTGCTGGGATGCCATGGCTGCGACATAGGGGGCGCTTGGCGGCGGGCGCAAGCCGCGCCATAGGGCGGCGATGCGGATCATCTTCATGGGCAGCCCGGATTTCGCCGTGCCGACGCTGGAGGCGCTGGTTGAGGCAGGCCATGAGGTGGTTGCTGCGTACACCCAGCCGCCCCGCCCCGCCGGCCGTGGCAAGGGCGATCGGCCGACCGCCGTTGACGAGCGGGCCGGTGAGCTCGGGATCGAAGTGCGGACCCCGAAGAGTCTGCGCGGTGAGGCCGAGCAGAAAGCGTTCGCGGAGTTGGAGGCCGATGTCGCGGTGGTGGCTGCGTATGGCCTCATCCTGCCCCAGCCGATCCTCCATGCCCCGATGCTGGGGTGCCTCAACGTCCATGGCTCGCTGCTTCCGCGCTGGCGTGGGGCTGCGCCGGTGCAGCGGGCGATCATGGCTGGCGACGAGGTTACCGGCATTACGATCATGCAGATGGAGGCGGGGCTCGACACTGGACCGATGCTGCTGAAGCGCGCGGTGGAGATCGAGGACAAGAACGCCGCGCAACTGACGGAAGAGTTGGCGAAACTTGGCGCAGTCATGATGGTCGAGGTGCTGGCGGACCTGCCGTCGTTCGAGCCTGTGCCGCAACCCGAAGACGGCATCACCTACGCCGCCAAGATCAAGAAGGAAGAATCTAGGATCGACTGGACTCGACCTGCTGTCGAGCTGGCCCGGCTCGTGCAAGGCTTGGCCCCCTTCCCCGGCGCCTGGTTCGAGGCGGTTGGCGAGAGGATAAAGCTGCTGGAATGCGTAGCTACAACCGGGAACGGCGTGCCGGGTGAAGTAATCAACCGGGCTTTGACCATTGCATGCGGCAACGGCGCGGTTCGACCACTTTGCATTCAGCGTGCCGGCAAATCACCGATGACGCCCGAGGTGTTCCTGCGGGGTTTTGCGCTTCCGGAAGGAACGATCGTTTCATGACCCGCTGGCGCCTCATCGTGGAATATGACGGCGGGCCGTTTATGGGCTGGCAGCGGCAAGACCACGGGCCTTCGGTGCAGGAGACAGTGGAGCAGGCGCTGTTCCGCATGACGGGAGAGCTGGCGACGGTCCATGCGGCGGGGCGGACCGATGCGGGCGTCCATGCGCTGGCGATGACGGCGCATGTCGATGTGGTGAAGACGTTGACGGAGCACCGGCTTCGCGAGGGGCTGAATGCGCTGGTGCGGCCTGCGCCGGTCAGCGTCACCGCGGTCGAGCCGGTCGCGGATGACTGGCACGCGCGATTTTCCTGCGTCGGTCGGCGCTATCTCTATCGGATTCTCAATCGGCGGGCCCCGCCTGCGCTATTGAGCGGCAAGGTTTGGCATGTGCCGGTAGAGCTCGACGCGGAGGCGATGGCTGAAGGTGCGGCGCACCTTGTCGGGCGGCACGATTTCACCACCTTCCGCTCGGTCCACTGCCAGTCGCAGAGCCCCGTCAAAACGCTGGACAGCCTGACCGTCGAGCGGGTCGGCGAGGAAATCCATATCCGGGCGGCGGCGCGCAGCTTCCTGCATCACCAGGTGCGATCGATGGTTGGGACGTTGGCGCAGGTGGGCAATGGCCGGTGGGCGCCGGATGATGTGAAGAAGGCGCTGGAGGCCAAGGACCGGCAGGCGCTGGGGCTCAATGCCCCGCCCGAGGGCCTTTATTTCGTCGAGGCGATTTATCCCTAAGCCAGCATTTCCCGCGCCATCGGCTGGCTTAGGAAAGCGGTAGGGCTTGCGGTGAGGCCATAGGCGCCGGCGCAGAAGATGGCGACCAGGTCGCCAACTTCCGCGCGGGGGAGCATGACCTCGTCGGCCAGCAGGTCGAGCGGGGTGCAGAGGCAGCCGGTGATAGTAACTTCTTCCTCCGGCTCGGCGTCGAAGCGGCTGGCGATAGCGACGGGATAGTTGCGACGGAGGAGCTGGCCGAAGTTGCCCGAGGCGGCGAGCTGGTGCTGGAGGCCGCCGTCGGTGACGAGGAAGGTCTTGCCGCGGCTTTCCTTGCGGTCGACGATGCGGGTCAGGTAGACGCCTGCCTCTCCGACCAGCCAGCGGCCAAGCTCGATCGCGAATTTCGTTTCCCCAAGGATTTTCGGACGGTCCGCCAATGCCTTGGCGAGCGCCTCTCCCACCGCTTCGACGTTAAGCGGCTCGTCCTTGGCGAAATAGGGAATGCCGAACCCGCCGCCGAGATTGACGTGCGGCGGGGCATGGCCCGCTTCGTCGCAGATCGACGCGGCTAGCGCGACGGTTTCGCGTTGGAGGTCGATGAGGGCATCGGCTTGGAGCGCCTGGCTTCCGGCGAAGATGTGAAGTCCCCGCCAGTCGGCGCCCGCCTCGATGATGCGGCGGATCAAGGCTGGGGCGCGGTCGTGGTCGACGCCGAACGGGCTCGGCAAGCCGCCCATCTTCTGGCCGGAGCCCTTGAGGCCGAATGGCGGGTTGACGCGCACGGCGAGCTTGGCCGTGAGTCGCTCGCGTTCGCAGATGGCGAGCACACGCTCTGCTTCGCCCTCGCTTTCGAGGTTGATGGTGATCCCGGCGCGGATGGCCGTTTCAAGTTCCTGGTCGCGCTTGCCCGGGCCGGCGAAGCTGATCGGCAGGCCGAGGTGCGCCACGCGGCCCAACTCGCCTGCCGAGGCGACATCGAAGCCATCGACCATTTGCGCAATCGCTTCCAAGAGCGGTGCGTAAGGGTTTGCCTTTACGGCATAATGGAGCGCGATTTCCGGAAACGCAGCCCGGAACCGCGCCACCTGGTCGGCGATCCGGCGGCTGTCGTAGACGAACAGCGGGGTGCCGCCGGCCTCGCTGACCAGCGCTTCGGCGTTCCACCCGCCAATCGCGAGTTGGCCGCTCGTATCGGCTGCGTAGCCGGATGGGGTAGGCCCCATCGCCTTCATGCGATTTCCGCCTTCAGTGCCGTGCGATCCAGCTTGCCGTTGGGGCCGATCGGCAGCTTGTCCTTCCACAGGATTTGCGATGGCTGCATATGCTGCGGAAGCTCGCGACGGAGGTGGTCGCGGAGTTTCTCTTCGGCGCCCTCCCCCTTTGCGACGACGACAAGGACGATCGCCTGGCCGAGCCGATCATCCGCAATGCCGAATGCCGCAGCATCGCTCACCGTACCGCTGGCGAGCGCGGCTTCCTCGATTTCGGTCGGGCTGATGCGGTTGCCGCTGACCTTGATCATCGCGTCATCGCGGCCTCGGAAGCGAAGGAGGCCGTCGCTGCCCTTCACCACGGTATCGCCGGACCAGACCTCGCCATTGCGAAAGCGCTGAGCGGTGCGTTCGGGGTCGTTCCAATAGCCTTTCGCCACGAGAGGACCGCTATGGACCAGCTCCCCCTCCTCTCCTGGCGTGGCCTCGCTGCCATCGGGCCGAACGACGCGAAGCTCGGCGAAGGGGATGGCGGTGCCGACGCTGTCGGGATGAGCGTCGACCAAAGCCGGATCGAGGCTGGACGAGCGGAAGGCTTCGGTGAGGCCGTACATAAGGTGCAGCTTCGCCTCTGGGAATAGCTCGCGCAAGCGGCGGACGAGCGGCTCGGGCAAGTGGCCGCCACTGTTGGTGAGCGTGCGCAGCGTCCGGCCCGCATCCTCCCACTTCTGCTCGACGAGTTGGAGCCAGAGCGGAGGAACGCCCGCAAGGACAGTGACGTCATGGCGTCGGACGGCGCGCACGACGTCCTTCGGCAGGAGATAATCGAAGCCGATCGCGCAGCCGCCCGCGGCCCAGGTCGAGAGCAGCTGGTTCTGGCCATAGTCGAAGGCGAGCGGGAGGACCGCCAGCGTGCGGTCGTCGGGCTGGAGGCCGAGATAGTGGGCAACGCTGATCGCGCCGAGCCAGAGGTTGGCATGGCTGAGCATGACACCCTTCGGCCGCCCGGTCGATCCGGAGGTGTAGAGCAGCGCGGCAAGCTCATTCGGATCGCGCGATGAGGCCGTCAGCGCGGGGCCCGGCGCGAGCCACGCCTCCAGCGGCATGGGACGGGCGTCTGCGAGATCGCCCACTTCGAGCGACTGCAGCCGGGCGTCATTGGCGATGAGCAGCTTCGCCCCGCTGTCGGCGAGGATGTGGGCCGCCTGGGCGCGCTTCAGGACAGGGTTGATCGGGACATGCACCAGCCCTGCCCGCGCCGCCGCGAGCGGCAGGACGCAGGCCAGCATTGTCTTACCCATCCAGCTTGCTACGCGATCTCCCGGCGTGACGCCTTGCGCCAGCAAATGTGCCGCGTTGCGTCCCACGGCATCGTCGAGTTCGGCATAGGTCAGGCCAACGTCCCCAACGATCAATGCCGTCGCATCGACCGCGCCGCGCAGCGCCAGATGGTCGAGGGGGTATGGCGTGGGATCGGGCCCGGTCATGGTTTGGGCCTAGCCCGCCGCACTAAGCCGTGCAAAGCTTGCCTCGCGCCCAAGCTTTTCCTAGGGGCGCGGGCGCAATGACCGAGGGGGCATCCGAAGTGGCGTTGGACGATCGCAGCGAAATCGACGAGACGGTTCGCGCCCTGCTGGTTGACGTGCTCGGCCTCGCCAAATCTCGTGTCGCGAAGTTCGATGATGAAACGGAGTTGTTCGGCGCGCTGCCCGAATTCGATTCGATGGCCGTCGCCACGCTGCTCACCGAAATGGAGGAGCGGCTGGGCATCCTGATTGAGGACGAGGATGTCGAGGCCGAAGATCTGATGACCTTTGGCCGGCTCATGTCCTTCGCGAAGCGGAAATCGCTGACCTAGCTATTGGTCATGTCCGCTTTCGATCCATTGCGGTCATTAGCGGACGCTAAGGCGCCTTGCGGATGGCCGCGCGCGGCAAGACAAACTCTGAGGCCCAAACACCCGCGCAACAGATGGTGACCAGCGGAAGGATGAATGTCGGCCCCAGCAAGAGCGTAAAACCCCAAGCCAGTCCATCGTGTGGGTCCAAAGCTGCGGCTATCAACATGTAGGCGAGGAAGAGCGAACCAGGACCAAGGCGACACACCCAGGTCACTGTGCGCTCGCTCCAACTGGTTCGTTTTAGTAGCAGCAGCCTCAGCAGCCCCGCCAGGACGCCCACACCCAAATACGCTAACGCCCAAAGAGTAAGGTCATCCATCCGGCCAGCCTAATCGAGTGGCATCCCAGCGCAATGTCCGCTTTCCACCCCAACAAGACATTCGCGCGGCTCCTTACTCCGCCGCCTGAAGCGCCCCGAATTCCTCCGCCGCCAGGAACCGCTCCGCATCCAGCGCGGCCATGCAGCCTGTGCCGGCTGCGGTGACCGCCTGGCGGTAGATTTTGTCCATCACGTCGCCGCAGGCGAAGACGCCTTCGATGCTGGTGCGGGTGGTGCCGGTTTCGACCTGGATATAGCCGTCGGAGTCGAGCTTGAGCTTGCCCTGGAACAGCTCTGTTGCCGGGCTGTGACCGATGGCGACGAAGGCGCCGTCGACATCGAGCCGACTGATCGCGCCGGTCTTCACGTTGCGCACGTCGAGGCCGACCAGCGCCTCGGGCATTCCGCCGCCGACGAACTCGGCGACTTCGCTGTCCCAGATCACCTTGATGTTGGGATGGGCGAACAGCCGGTCCTGCAGGATCTTTTCCGCGCGAAGCGAATCGCGGCGGTGGATCAGGGTCAC
>CAMPIY010000023.1 GCA_946886645.1 uncultured Sphingomonas sp. | reverse complement strand
AGCGCGTAGGCGGTGGCGTTGTTCACCTCGGTCTGCGCCTTTTGCTGCGCCGCCGTCACTTCCTTGAAGGCGTCGTTGACCTGGGCGGGCGGGTCGGCCTGGCGGACAGCGACGCCCTGGATGACGACGCCAGAACGATAAGCATCGAGGGTCTGCTGCATTTCTTCCTGTACACGCGCTTCGATGTCACCTCGCGCCGCGCCCATCGCATCCTGCAGCGTCACCTGCGAGATGATCTGCCGCATTGCGCTTTCGGCGACCTGGCGGATCGTGTCCTCCGGCTCGGCAAGCTCATAAAGATATTGCTCGGGATCGCGGATGTTCCAGCGGACCTGGTAGGCGATGTCGATCAAATTCTGGTCGCCGGTCAGCATCAGCGTTTCCTCGGCGGCCGAGCCCAGGTTCACTTCGCGGATGTCCTCGACGTTGATTTTCTGAACCCGGTCGATCGGCGCCGGCAGAGTCAGGCCGACGCCCGGCGACAGCGTGTGGCTGTAGCGGCCGAAGCGGGTGACCACGCCGCGCTCCTGCCCGGAAATGCTGTGCATGGTGGTGAACAGGAACCAGAGCGCCGCGACGCCGATGATTGCCCACATCAGGAACGACCGGTCCGGTTTGCCGCCGAAGCCGATTCCGCCGCCGCCATTGCCACCGAAGCGGCCGCGGCTCTTTTTCAGGAATTCGTCGAGCGAGGAAGCGGGTGACCGGCCAGCGCCGCCGCGGCGCTTCGGCTCCTCGCCCCACGGCCCGGCAGGCTCATTGCCGGAAGGCGGCTCGTCGCCACCGCCGGACGGCGGAGCGCCCCACGGGCCCTTGGTATCGCTGAATAAGGCGCGCCCACGCGCCGCCCACCCGGAGAAAACGGTCATGGCCCCATAATAGGTAGGGTTTCGCCGAAAAACAGTGCCGCTGGTCGAAAAGCGCACTAAGGCCCCCGCCATGCCATCCGACGACCCGCTGAGCCTTCTCGACACCCTTCCCGATGCGCCGCGCATCCGGTCGCGCAAACTGACCGGAAGCGTCGCGACGATCGTCGCCGATGCCAGCGGACTGTCGGCGGCAGAGCGATCGGCCCTGGAAACACGGTTGAAGCAAGCCGCGCTGGCCGCGCCCGGAACGACCGAAGCGAGGATCGCGCTCACCGCGACCAAGCCGGAGCGCACGATTATCGCCATCGGATCGGGCAAGGGCGGCGTCGGCAAATCCACGCTGACCGCCAATCTGGCCGTCGCGCTGGCAAAAATGGGAAAGCGCGTCGGCCTGATCGACGCCGACATTTACGGCCCGTCGCAGCCGACATTGTTCGACGCCCACGACAAGCCGCAGGCGGAGAAGGAAAAGCTGTTCCCGGTCGATACGGCCTATGGGGTGAAGCTGCTGTCGGTCGGCCAGCTGGTTTCGCCCGGAACCGCGCTGGCATGGCGTGGTCCGATGGCGACCAGCGCGCTCAACCAGTTGATCGAGGCGGACTGGGGCGATGCGGAAATCCTGCTCGTCGACCTGCCGCCCGGCACCGGCGACGTCCAGCTCTCGCTGGTCGCGAAGGCTCGGCCCGACGGCGCCGTAATCGTCTCCACCCCGCAGGACCTGTCGTTGATCGACGCCACGCGCGCGATCGACCTGTTCGGCAAGGTCAGCGTGCCTGTATTGGGCATCGTCGAGAATATGGCGGGCTATGTATGTCCCCATTGCGGTGAGAGCAGCGATCCCTTCGGATCGGGCGGCGCCGAGGCCTCCGCCGCGAATCTTGGCGTGCCCTTCCTCGGCCGCCTGCCCCTCTCGGCAAGCCTTCGCGAAGCTTCGGACTCGGGCCGTCCGCCTGCGGCTGTCGATGGTCCCGCGGCCGAAGCATTTTCGGCGATCGCGAACGCAATGCTCGCAGAGTTGGAGAAAGTCGGAGGCTGACGCATTCTGTTGGGGAAGAGGAGAAATCATGCCGCTGACCAATGACGAGGACATTGCCGAATTGCTGCAAAGCGCGCGCGTCATCGCGATGGTCGGCGCGTCCGATCGTCCCGACCGCCCGAGCAACGGCGTGATGAAATTCCTTCAGGATCAGGGCTATCGGGTCATCCCGGTCAACCCGACGATCACCGGCGAGCATGTCCACGGCGAATATGTCTGGCGCGAGTTGGCCCAAATTGGCGAGCCGATCGACATCGTCGACATCTTCCGCAAGAGCGAGGCGGTCGGCCCGATCGTCGATGAGGCAATCGCGGCCGGTGCGAAGGCGATCTGGATGCAGCTGGGCGTCGAGGACCATGCGGCCGCCGCCCGCGCCGAGGCTGCCGGCCTCAAAGTGGTGATGAACCACTGCCCGAAGATCGAATTTCGTCGGCTGGGCCTGCGTCCCATTTCGGAAAATATCCGTTAACTGAACGGCTTGACTCCGACGTCATGAAGGCAGAATTTCCGCGCGCCGTGGCCTTGTGGTGTCGGCGTGAGGCTCGGTCTTGGGGGTGGTGCGCCGGCTAGGGGGCTAGTCAGCCATGAAGAAAGCGGGATTCTGGCGCGTTGGCGCGTCCGTCGTTGCATGTTCGATCGCGGCCGCCGCGATCGCCGGCACCGGTCACCAGTGGGGCAACTACCTCTGGGACTACACCTACAACCCGAATGTCCAGAAGCAGCTGAAGCTGGACGTCTATTATAAATTCTCGCCCAGCTCGGGTGCGACCTGGATCGCTTATTACAACCAGGCGCTGGGAAAATGGGAGAACAACAGCCGGTCACCGCTCGACCTGACCGACCGGGGGCAAGCGAGCGGGACGACATCGCTGGCCTGCGACCACACCAACGGCGTGGTGATCGTTTGCGCCGACCAATATGGAACGTCCGAAGGCTGGGTCGGGATCGCCGAGATCGACGCGATCGGAAACGACATCCTGTGGGCGACCGCGAAGTTCAATGACAGCTATTACAGCCCGACCTCGCCCTATGCGGGCACCTATAATAATGACGCCCAGCGTCAGTTCGTTGCTTGCCACGAGATCGGCCACACCTGGGGGCTCGGCCATCTCGACACTTCATTCTACAACCGGAACAAGGGCAGCTGCATGGACTATACCGCCGATCCGGACGGCGGCGGCAGCAACCCGGACAACCGCAACCCCGGCACGGTCGACTGGGACGTTCTCAACAGCTCGACGATGTACGGCATCCTCTCAGGCGGCAAGGGCGGCGGCAAAGGGGGCGGCGGCGGCAAGCCCAACAAGCTCGACCCGTTCGAATTCCGCTCGGTGGGCAACGGCCCTCCCGAGGGATCGCCCTCGGGCCGCTTCGGCATGATCGTGGGCTATGACGATGAGGGCCGGCCAAACGAATATGTTCGCTACCCCGGTGGCGGTCATGAACGGCGCGTCTTCGTCACCTGGGCGAAGGGCTACCGGCCTGAACATTCGAGGGCCCCGGCCTAGCTCGACGCCACCGTCATTTCGGGGACGAGCAGGGTCGGGCAGTCGACCCCGCGGCGGAAGCGGAGGTCGCTGGCCGGTTCCAGCGTCGCGAACATCTGCTTGAGGTTCGAGGCGATGGTGATCTCGGCGACCGCCGGGCCGATCTGGCCGTCGACGATGAGGAAGCCGGCCGCCCCGCGCGAATAATCGCCGGTGACGCCGTTGACGCCCTGCCCGATCAGCTCGGTGACGAGGATGCCGTTGCCGATGCCGGCGATCATTTCTTCGCGCGCCTTCGGCCCCGGCGCGAGATAAAGATTGGACGGACCGGCACCCGGTGAGCCCGACACGCCGCGCACCGCGTGGCCGGTTGGCGCGATCCCGAGCTGCCGCGCCGAGGCGCTTTCCGCCAGCCAGCCGTTGAGGATGCCATTGCTGACTAGCTCCATCGGCCGGACCGGCAGGCCTTCGCCGTCAAAAGCCCGGCTGCGGAGTCCGCGCTTGCGCAGCGGATCGTCATGGATGGTCACGCCCTCGGCAAAGACCTGGGTTTCCAAAGCGTCCAGCAGGAAGCTGGACTTGCGCGCGATGGAGCTGCCGCTGATCGCGCCGACGAAATGGCCGAGCAGCGTCGTCGCCACGCGCGGGTCGAACAGGATCGGCATGACCCCTGGCCTGACCCGCGTCGGATTGACTCGATCGACGGCACGGGTCGCTGCCCGGGTTCCGATTTCGTCGGCGGCCTCCAGGTCGGCGAGGTGCCGGGCGCTGTGCCAGCCATAGTCGCGCTGCATCGACGCCCCCTCACCGGCCACGACGCTCGCCGAACAGCTGTAGCCCGTGGCGCGCGTCGCTCCGGAAAAGCCGTGGCTGGTCGCGACCGCGAATGTCGAGGCCGATGCCGAAGCGCTGCCGCCGTTGGAGTTGGTGACGCCCTTCACCGCACGGGCGGCGTCCTCGGCCGCCAGCGCCCGTTCGCGCAGATCGGAGGGATCGGGATCGCCGCCGTCGTCCAGGTCGAGGTCGGCCGCCTGCCCGCGAAACAGCAACTCGTCGGGCGCAAGGCCGGCATATGCGTCTTCGGGCGCTTCGGCGGCCATCGCCAGCACGCGGTCGACAAGCGCCGCCAGCGCGTCTTTCGACAAGTCGGACGATGCGACGCTGGCGCTCTTCTTGCCGCGAAAGACGCGAAGGCCAATCTCCTCGCCCTCGCTGCGGTGGACATCTTCAAGCGCCCCGAGCCGGACGGTCACGCCCTGCGACCGCTCGCCGACGTAAACGGCGTCTGCGGCATCGGCGCCGCTTCGACGGGCAAGTTCGATCAGCGAGGCGACCTTGTCGCGGGCGGCGGCGGGTTCGAGCATGGCGCTGCGCCTAGGCCGTCAATCGAATGACGACAAGCCGACCGCGAGGAAGCCAAGGAAAAGCAGCAGGCCGGTGAAGCGGTTCGACCGGAACAGGGCCAGCGCGCCGGCGCCATCGTTCGGGTCGGCGCGCGCAACCTGAAATGCGAGATGGATGGCCGCGGGCAGAAGCGCGAGCAATGCGATCCAGTCCGGCCGCACGCTCCAGATGGCCGCCGCCCATCCTGCCACGGCGAGGGAATAGCAGATGCCGACCCCCAACCTTGCCCGATCGCCCAATGCGCGGGCACTCGACTTCACGCCCACCAGCGCGTCGTCCTCAATGTCCTGGATGGCGTAAAGCGTGTCGTAGCCGATCACCCAGAAGATGCTGCCGATCCACAGGATCAGCGCCGGAAGCCCGAACGAACCGGTCACCGCCGGCCAGCCGACTAGCGCGCCCCAGCTGAACACCAGGCCGAGCCACGCCTGCGGCCACCAGGTGATGCGTTTCATGAAGGGATAGGCCGCGACGGGCGCGAGGCTTAGCAGGGCGACGATTTGGGCGGCCGGGTTCAACTGCAGCAGCACGACGAGCCCGGCCAGCGACAGGCCGACGACAAGCATCCACGCGCGCTTGAGCGAAACCCGCCCCGATGCCAGCGGCCTTAACCGCGTGCGCTCGACCCGCCGGTCGAGGTCGCGGTCGACAATGTCGTTATAGGCGCAGCCCGCCGAACGCATCACGAATGCACCGAGCAGCAGCCAGGCGAACAACGCGATCTCCCCCCGCACCCCGGCCAGCGCCACGCTCCACGCGCAGGGCCAATAAAGCAGCCACGTCCCGATCGGCCGATCGAGCCGCATCAGGGACGCATAGGGCCGAATTGCGCGCGGCAAGGCGCCGATCAGGCCGGTTCGTTCGCTGTCGGGGACTAGGTCCGTTGCCATCGAGCGCTGGCTAACGCGAACCGGTTGCGCTTATCAACGCCAACATGCCCGCCACCCCCGCCTGGCCGCCGCGAAGCCTGCCGCGCCTGTTTGTCGAGACGCTTCTCGGCCCCGGTGCCCGCGTGCCGCTGGACGCCGCGCAGGCCAATTATCTCGGTAATGTCATGCGGTTGAAGGAGGGCGACCGGCTCCTTCTGTTCGACGGCGCTTCGGGCGAGTGGCTCGCCGAGATCGCAGAAGCGGGCAAGAAGCGGATGGTGCTGGTGGTTTCCGAACTGACCAAGCCGCAGGAATCCGTGCCCGATCTTTGGCTGGCCTTCGCGCCGATCAAGAAGGGCAAGGTCGACTGGCTGGTCGAAAAGGCGGTCGAGCTGGGCATCGCGCGGCTGCAACCCGTCGTCACCCAGCGAACGGTCGTCGACAAGCTCAACCTGGAAAGGATGCGCGCCCATATCGTCGAGGCCGCCGAGCAATGCGGCCGCACTACGCTTGCGGCGATCGACGAGCCGGTGAAGCTGGCCCAATTGCTTAGAACGCGCGATCCGTCCCGCACCCTCTATTTCGCGGACGAAACCGGCGGGGAGGCGGCGCGGTCGGCGTTCCTGCCCGGACCCGCGCTGATCCTGATCGGGCCGGAAGGCGGTTTTACGCAGGAGGAGGCGGCCGCCATCCGCGCGGCGCCCAACGCCAGGGCAATCAGCCTTGGTCCGCGCATCCTGCGTGCCGAGACGGCTGCCCTCGCGGCAATCACCGCATGGATGTCGGCGGTTGGGGACTGGCAATAGTTTTGAAACGCCACCATATGCGCGCGGCGCGGACAAGCGCTGCTTCCAGGGGGCCTGTTGAATGACCACGCGTACCGATCTTTCGGCCAGCCCGCTCATCGAGAGCCGCGACGATTTGCTGTCGGTGTTCGCCGGCGGCGAAAAGCCGCGCGAGGCATGGCGCATCGGCACCGAGCATGAGAAGTTCGTCTACCGCCTGAGCGACCATCGGGCCCCCTCCTGGGATGAGCCCGGCGGCATCCGCGACCTTCTGACCGGCCTGACCGAATTCGGCTGGCGCCCGGTCGAGGAAGGCGGAAAGATCATCGCGCTGACCGGCCCGGACGGCACCATCAGCCTCGAACCCGCGGGCCAGCTGGAGCTGTCGGGCGCGCCGCTGCAGGACCTTCACCAGAGCTGCGCCGAAAGCGGCCGCCACCTCGAACAGGTGAAGGCTGTCGGCGACCGCCTGGGTCTCGGCTTCCTCGGCCTCGGCATGTGGCCGGACAAGGCGCGGAGCGACCTGCCGGTGATGCCCAAGGGCCGCTACGAGATCATGCTCCGCCACATGCCCCGCGTCGGCAATCTCGGCCTCGACATGATGCTCCGGACCTGCACCATCCAGACCAACCTCGACTATTCGTCCGAGGCGGACATGGTGCAGAAGTTCCGCGTCGGCCTGGCGCTCCAGCCGGTCGCCACCGCCCTGTTCGCCAACTCGCCGTTCACCGAAGGCAAGCCCAACGGCTACAAGAGCTTCCGCAGCCATATCTGGGAAGATACCGATCCGCACCGCACGGGGATGCTGCCCTTCGTGTTCGAGGACGGCTTCGGCTACGAACGCTACTGCGACTACGCGCTCGACGTGCCGATGTATTTCGTCTTCCGCGACGGGAAATATATCGACGTCGCCGGCCTGAGTTTCCGCGATTTCCTCGACGGGAAGCTGTCCGTCCTGCCGGGGGAAAAGCCGACGCTTGCCGACTGGACCGACCATCTTTCGACCGCCTTTCCGGAGGTGCGCCTCAAGAGCTTCCTGGAGATGCGCGGCGCGGACGGCGGGCGCTGGGGCCGCATTTGCGCGCTCCCTGCCCTGTGGGTCGGCCTGCTCTATTCGCAGACGGCGCTCGACGCGGCCTGGGACCGGGTCAAGCATTGGACGATCGAGGAGCGCGAGGCTTTGCGCCACGCGGTGCCGAAGGAAGCACTCGATGCCCGCGTGCCCGGCGGGGGAACGGTTCGCGAGCTTGCGGCGGAGGTGCTCGAAATCGCCTCGGCCGGGCTAACGGAACGCGCCGAGCTGAACGCCGCCGGCGATAATGAGGGCGGCTTCCTCGACCCGCTGCGCGATGTCGTGGCCAGCGGCAAGACCTTCGCCGACCGGCTGCTCGACCGCTACCACGGCGAGTGGAACGGCGATGTCAGCCGCGTTTACGACGAATATAGTTTCTAACGCCGCAGCGAGTCATCGAAGCGACACAGTCGGCGTGAAATCTTAACCGCCGCCTGCGGCGCGCATTGACTCGAATGTCAGCGCAGGTAGAGCCCATGAAGCATTGGGGGGCGGCGCGCGATGAAGGCCGTCCATTGGCCTTTATCAGGAAGCTCAACCGATGCGCCGCATTTTCACATCGACATCGACGTTCGCGCTGGCAACCGCCTGCGCGCTGATCGCAACCCCCGCTTCGGCGCAGGTCACCGGCGACACCGACACGCCGGCGCAGGACGCCGCCCAGGCGTCGTCCGACCAGGGCCTTTCGGAAATCGTGGTCACGGCGACGCGGCGCAGCGAGAATCTGCAGGACATCCCGCTGTCGGTGGCGACGGTCAGCGACGAGACGCTCGCGGCCGTCAACAGCGGCGGCGCGGACATTCGCGGCCTGTCTGGACGCGTCCCCAGCCTTAACATCGAAAGCTCGTTCGGCCGAACCTTCCCGCGCTTCTATATTCGCGGCCTCGGCAACACCGACTTCGACCTCAATGCGTCGCAGCCGGTCAGCCTGGTCTATGACGACGTCGTCCTGGAAAACCCGATCCTGAAGGGCTTTCCGGCGTTCGACGTCGACCGGGTCGAGGTGCTTCGCGGACCGCAGGGCACGCTGTTCGGCCGCAACACGCCGGCGGGCATCGTCAAGTTCGACACGGTGAAGCCCGGCAAGGGCCGCAACTATGCCCGCATCAGCTACGGCACCTATGGCACGATGAACGCCGAGGGCGCGGTCGGCGGCGAGCTGAGCGACAAGTTCGCAGTGCGCCTGTCGGGGCTCTGGCAGCATCGCAACGACTGGATCGACAACCTCGACGATCCGGGCAAGCACGACCTTGAGGGCTATGACGACATCGCCCTTCGCGGCCAGCTGCAATTCACGCCGACCGAAGACCTTACGCTCCGCCTTACCGGCCAGATGCGCGACATGAAGGGCAACGCCCGCATCTTCCGCGCCAACACGTTCCGGACCGGCAGCAACAAGCTTTACGGCGCCGACGGCGGCGATTTCGACCGCGACGAAGTGCGGGCCGACGGCATCAACTATCAAAGGCTCAAGACCCAGAACGTCGCCGGCACGATCGAATATGATTTCGGCCCGGCGACGCTCTATTCGGTGACCAGCTATTGGCATGGCACACTGAAGAGCCGCGGCGACATCGACGGCGGCTGCATCGTCAATTGCGCTTCGCCTCCGGGCCCGGGATTTATTCCCTTCTCGGCGCATACTGCAGACAACATCCCGAGCCTCGACCAGTTCACCCAGGAAGTGCGTGTCGCGTCGAATAACTCGACGGGCCTCGGCTACCAGGCCGGCCTTTTCTATTTCCACGAAAACCTCGACATCACGTCGTTCGACTTCCCCGCCCCGGACTCGACCGACATCTGGGCCATCGCGACCCAGCGGCAGGTCAGCAAGGCATTGGGGATCTTCGGCTCGCTCAACTACAAGTTCGACAATGGCCTGACGCTCCAGGCGGGCGCTCGCTGGAACCATGACAAGAAGAAGATGGTCGCCGCCCGTCCGCTCGACGACCGGCCCTTCTTCCCCGGTTTCACCGTCGACCCGGTGCCCGGCAAGGTGAAGGACAGCGTCCTTACCTGGGACCTCAGCGCGATTTACGAGCTGAACCCGGACGTCAACGTCTATGCCCGCGTCGCCAAGGGCTATCGCGCTCCGTCGATCCAGGGTCGCCTGTTGTTCGGCAGCGAATTGTCGTTTGCCGATTCCGAAACGACCATGTCCTATGAAGCCGGCATCAAGACGGTGCTGCTCGACCGGCGCCTGCGCTTCAACCTGACCGGTTATCATTTCAACACCAAGGACTTGCAACTCACCGCAGTCGGTGGAAACTCCAACTTCACGACGCTGCTCAATGCCGATCACGTTCGTGGCTATGGCGTCGAGGCCGAGCTCGAGGCGCGCCCGGCCACCGGCCTGACCCTGACCGCCGGCCTCAGTTACAACCACACCAAGATCGACTCGCCCGGCCTCGGCGTTGCGGTTTGTGGCGCACCTTGCACGGTGACCGATCCGATCATTGCGCCGGGGATTGCGGGCATCGACGGCAATAGCCTGCCCCAGGCGCCGAAGTGGACGATCAACTTCACAGCCGGTTACGAGCATCCGGTCGGCAACGGGTCAGTCTACATCTTCACCGACTGGTACCATCGCTCGAAGGTCGACTTCTTCCTCTACAAGTCGGTCGAGTTCAGCGACGACCAGCTGCTCGAGGGCGGTCTGCGCATCGGCTACAAGACGGACCGCTACGACATCGCCGCCTTCGCCCGGAACATCACGAACGACGAGAGCGCCGTCAGCGGCATCGACTTCAACAACCTGACCGCCATGGTCAACGAGCCGCGCATCTTCGGTATCGAGGCCGGCATCAAGTTCTGACGATACCGGGGCGGCGGGCGATTGCTTCGTCCGCCGCCCCGCCGATGCTTGCGGGTCTCCCCCATATCCGCCACTAGCGTTAGCGTGATCGACAGGGGGCAGTGTCATGTTTGACCGGCAGGGCGGGCGCGATGCCTCGCTGCTGTTCGTCGTCGGCAGCGATCACCCGGACAAGCTGTCGATTTCCGGCAACCGCTTCCACGTCGCGGGCTCGACCGACATCTACAAGTTGCTCGGCAAGCAGGAGCCCTTCCACCGGCTGCAGATCACGCCCAACTATTTCCGCCAGGGCCGGCAGGCCGAGCTGGGCGGCTATCGCTGCATCCTCAACCTGATCACGGAGGCCGAGCATAACGCCAAGGTCCTCGAAAATCTGAAAAAGCTCGTCCGCGGCGTTCCGGCGAAAATCATCAACCGGCCCGAGGCCGTGCTTCGCTCGACCCGCGACCAGATTGCGCGCCAGCTATCGGGCATCGCGGGCCTCCACGTCCCCCGCGCGATCCGCCTCAGGGCGGCAAAGCCCGACGTTTCGATGCGCGCGGTGGAGAAGGCGGGGCTGACCTACCCGGTCATCCTCAGGCAGGCGGGGACGCATACCGGCCGGATCGTCGGTTGCTTCGACACAGCGGACGAGCTGCGGAGCGGGCTTGCAGGCGGCGGCGACCATATCGCGACCGAATTCGTCGACTTCGCCAGCGCCGACGGCTTCTACCGCAAATATCGCGTCTTCTTCATCGGCCCCCGGATCATCCTGCGACACATGCTCGCGTCGGACCACTGGAACATCCACGCCCGCGACCGCCGACGCTTCATGCTTGGCCAGCCGCCGCTGATCGAGGAAGAAAAGGCGCATTTCGCCGACCCGGAAAATGCATTTCCCGCAGCAATCGCCGCCGTCCTCCGGCAAGTGCGCGATCGCATCGCGCTCGACTTTTTCGGGATGGATTTCGGCATCGAACGCGACGGCCGGGTCGTCCTGTTCGAAGCCAATGCGACGATGAATTTCTTCCCCTTCCTGCCCGAACCGGAGCTGGCCCATGTCCTGCGTTGCGGCCCTCCCGCGGAGGCCGCTTTCCGGGACCTTCTCGGGCTCCCCCAGCTTCCGCCTCACCGGGGTTGGGAGCCGAAAGCGTCCGCCGATGGCTGAAGTCCTGGCCGACGCCGCCATTCAATTGGCCAGCGCCATCGAGACCGACCGCCGCTATTTCGAACTCGGCGCAAACATCGAGCAGCTGCCCGGCGCAAGCCTGGCATGGATGCCCGGCCTGACGTCGGCGCCCGCGGCCGCCGTCATCCAGCGGGTCGATCCCGAAACGGTCGCCACTGAGGGAAAGCCCTGGCTGTCCCGCGCCGAGCAGGCGCTTTCCGGCATCGGTTGCCAAATGGCTCGCGTCTATTTCGATCGGCGCCACCCGGCGTCCGAACAACTCTTCCGCGAGGCGGGCTATGAAGAGCGCGAGGAACTGATCTTCGCCCATTCGCTCGGGCCGCCGGAACCCGGCCTCAGCATGGCGCGGGTCGAAAGCGCGTCCGACTGGGATCGCAAGCTGCAGCTTCAGCAAATCATGACGACGCCGCCCGACGGTCACTCGACCGATCCGGCGGACTGGATAGCGCTGGAGCGCCGCAAATGCGACGCCGGCATGGAAATGTATCTCGCAGAAATGGACGGGGAAGCGGTGGGAGCGATCGGCGCGATCGCGGGGGACGGCCTCCTCCGCCTGAAGAACATCGCCGTCCATCCCGCCCATCGACGCAAGGGTGTCGGCCTGAGGATGCTCGGCCATCTCGGTGCCATCTCGCGGGAGCGCGGCATTTCCGAACAATGCGTTTTCGCCGTAAGGGGAGAAATCGGCGAGTTGCTCTATCGCGCCGCGGGGATGCGGATCATCGGCTCGGTCATCGAATGGTCGAAGCCCTTGGGAGAACATAATCGATGAATGCCGAGGCCAGGATCGAACCGATGTCGATCGACCATTGGCAATCCCATGGCTGGATGACGGTCCCCGGCTTCCTCGGGCCGGACGAACTCGACCTGCTCCGCAATGAGGCCGATCGGCTGCTCCAGGAAAAGCGTCACTTCGACATGCGTGGCGGAGTGCCCTTTTCGCCGACGCGCAGCGACCGGCTCGATCCGGTCATCGACCTCTCGCCCTCGTTCGCGGCCCTCGCCGCCGATCCGCGCGTTACCGGCCTCGCCGCGACCGTCCTTGGCGGCCAGCCGCAGCTGATGAAGGACAAGTTCATCGCCAAGCCGCCCGGGGCCGCCGGTTATCTGACCCACCAGGACGGCGCCTATTGGAAAGATCTCGGCATCGATTTCGACGGATTCCTGACCGTCGCGCTATTCCTCGACGATGCCGCGCCCGACCAGGGACCGGTCGAATGCGCCTCGGGATTTCACCGCCTCTTGCTGACCGGGCCCAACGGGGAGATCGACCCCGACGATTCCCAGCTCGGCCCGTTCACGATGATCGAGGCCAAGGCGGGCGATGCCCTGCTGATCCACTCGCTCACCCCGCACCGGAGCGGCACCAACCGGTCGAACAGGATGCGCCGCGCCCTGCTGTTCAGCTATGGCGTCGACGACCGGCCCGACCTTTACGGCCGCTATTACCAGATGAGGCAATCGATAAGCTCATGACCGACAA
>CAMPIY010000022.1 GCA_946886645.1 uncultured Sphingomonas sp. | reverse complement strand
ACGAACAGGTCGGCGATCCCGCCAACGACGCGCTTCGCGTCGATGCCCGCGACGTCCGGGCCAAGGTGATCGGCGAGGGCGCCAACCTGGCGACCAACCAAGCCGCGCGGATTGAGTTCGCGACGCTCGGCGGCCGGATCAATACCGACTTCATCGACAATAGCGCCGGCGTCGACTGTTCGGACAATGAGGTCAACATCAAGATCCCGCTGAACCGCGAAATGCAGGAAGGCCGGCTGGCGGAGAAGGTCCGCAACGACCTGCTCGCCCGCATGACCGACGAAGTTTCCGAGCTGGTTCTGGAGGACAATCGCCTTCAAACTCTCGCCCTGTCGGTGGCCGAAAGCCGCGGCGCGGCGGGCCTGCCCGGCTTTGTCCGAACGATCGAAATGCTGGAGGCCACGGGCCGCCTCAACCGCAAGGTCGAAGGACTGGACAGCAGCGATGCCTTGCTTCGTCGCGGCATCGACCAGCGTGGGCTGACCCGGCCGGAACTGGCGGTCATCCTGTCGATGTCGAAGATGTCGCTCCAGGACGCCGCAGAAGAACTCAACCTGGCCGACGATCCCACCATGGAAGGCGAACTGATGGCCGCCTTCCCCGAGCCGATGCGCAAGAAGCATGCGGATGCGATCCGCGCGCACCGCCTGCGCAACCAGATCATCGCCACGAAGGTCGCGAACCGGCTGGTCAACCGCCTTGGCCCGAGCGTCGCGCTCGACATGACCGAGGAAGAAGGTGTCGCGCTGCCTCAGGTTGTCACGGCATTCCTGGTCATGGAGCGGCTGCTCGACCTCCAGAATCTCTGGGCGAAGATCGAAGCGGCCAAGGTCCCCGAGAAAATCCGGATCGAGCTATTCTCGGTCGCCGCGAAGAGCGTTCGCAACCATCTGGGCGACGTCATTCGCGCCGCAGCCGGAGAGACGAGCGTTCGGCGCGTCTGTGAATTGCTGAAGCCCGGTGTCGACAAGGTGTCGTCTCACACGTCCGCGCTGATCCGTGCCGAAGTGAGGGGCGAGGCCGCTGCACGGCGCAACCGGCTGGAAGCGCTGGGAGCGGAAAAGGACATCGTCAACCGTCTGGTCAGGCTTTACGAGCTGGACGGCATCTTCGGCATTGCCGCGATGGGCGCGCACAAGCAGCTCGACGAACTCGCGGTCACCCGGGCCTATACCCGCCTCGGTGAGGTGCTGGGCCTCGACTGGTCGCAGCAGCAGGTGACGCGGTTCATTCCGTCGGACAATTGGGAACGGCTGCTCGCCGCCGGCCTCTCGCGCGACTTCGAGCAGCTGCGGATCGATTTCATCAATCGCACGCGCGGGGAGGAGCCGGACGAAAGCGTCAACCGGTGGATCGAGCGCAATCCCAAGCGAATCGCCCAGTTCCGCGCCTTGATCGATCGCGCCAAGTCGTCCGGCCAGGTCACCGCGCCGATGCTGTCGCAAATCGCGAGCCAAGCCAGAATCCTGCTTTCGCGCTGATGCGGGTCGCAATCCTGGTTCCGGATCCAGCCTATCCGGAGCAATGGGACTGGGCCTATGACGTCGAGGCCGGCGTGCTGGAGCGCGCGGGGATCGCTGTCGAGGCGCGGCCATGGACCGATCCGGGCGACCTGGCGGGCCTCGATTTGGTCATGCCGCTGGTGACCTGGGGTTATCATTTCGACCCGGCCCGCTGGCACGCGCTGTTGGACCGGTTGGAGCGGGATGGCGTCCCAATCGCCAACCCCGTGCCGCTCCTCCGCTGGAACAGCGACAAGCGCTATTTGGCCGAGCTGGGAGGGCGGGGGATCGCGGTCATCCCTACGCGCCTGGTCGAGGCGCTGGACGAAACCGCCCTGGCCGAAGCTCGCGCCGACTTCGGCGATACGCTGGTGATCAAACCGCCCGTATCCGCGGCGGCGGATGGAACGCATAAGCTGGGCATCGCCGACCCGATCCCCGAAGCCGCCAAAGGCCGCACCATGATGGTGCAGCCCTTCCTGCCGTCGGTGGCGAGCGAGGGCGAATATTCGTTGATGCTGTTCGGCGGCCGGTTCAGCCACGCGATCGTCAAGCGGCCGAAGTCCGGGGACTATCGGGTTCAGCCGCACCTCGGCGGGACCGAGCAGCCCTGCCCTCCGCCGGACGGGGCGATCGAGCTGGCCCAGGCGGCATTGGCCGCGGCCCCGGCAACGGCTCTCTATGCGCGGGTCGACATGGTCAGGGACCAGACCGGACAGCTGGCCATCATCGAACTGGAATTGATCGAGCCTGCATTGTGGTTGCAGCATGCGCCCGACGGCGGTGCGAGCTTCGGGTCAGCGGTCCGGGCCGCCATTTCGCAAGAATAACCACTGGCGGATCGCCGAGGTCAGGTTGGGCGCGCCGCCAGGCGTGTCGAGCCGCTCGACGTCGATCCGTGCGATCAGCGCGTTGACCGGCAAGGATTCGTCAGCCGCCGCCCGCTCCAGCCCTCGCCAGAACATCGGCTCCAGGCTGATTGACGTCTCATGTCCGGCGATGGTCACCGACCGCTTGGTTGGCGCGCCGAACGGCATCAGTACATGTGCTGCCCGCCATTGATCGAGAGGGTCGAGCCGGTAACGAAACCGGCATTCTCATCGACCAGGAATGCGACGCCGCGTGCGATCTCTTCGGCCTTGCCCAACCGGTTGACCGGGATCTTGGCGATAATTTTGCCGAGCACTTCCTGGGGCACGGCGGCGACCATGTCGGTGTCGATATAGCCCGGCGCGATGGCGTTCACGGTCACATTGCTGCGGGCGCCTTCCTGGGCCAGCGCCTTGGTGAAACCATGGATCCCCGACTTGGCGGCGGCGTAGTTTACCTGGCCATATTGCCCGGCCTGACCGTTGATCGAGCCGATGTTGACGATCCGGCCGTAGCCGCGACCCTGCATCCCCTCGAAAACCGCCTTGGCCATGTTGAAGCAGCCGCCGAGGTTGGTGTCGATCACGTCCTGCCACTTCTGATGGTCCATGCGCTTCATCGTCGTGTCGCGGGTGATTCCGGCGTTATTGACCAGCACGTCGACCGGCCCAAGCTCGGCCTCGACTTGCTGCACGCCGGCGAGGCAGGCCTCATGGTCGGACACGTCCCATTTATAGGCGGGAATGCCGGTGCGGTCGGTAAATTCGCGCGCGCGCTCGTCGTTGCCGGCATAGTTTGCCGCGACCTTCATGCCGGCATCCCGCAATGCGATGCTGATTGCCTCGCCGATCCCGCGGGTTCCGCCGGTTACGATCGCCACTCGCGCCATGACTCTCTCCTGTTTGTTTCGGGTCCGAGTTAGGACGGCGGCCACCATCCGGCAAGCTCGCGCCGGATGAGTGCGTCGAGCATGTCCATCCCCTCGTCGCTATCGTTGAGGCAATCGAGCCTTGCGAAATGGGTTCCGCCGGCGCCGAGGAACTGGTCGCGGCCGCGGATTCCGAGCTCTTCCAGCGTTTCTAGACAGTCGGCGGAGAAACCGGGGGCAGCGATCGCGATCTTCCTGACGCCCTTGGCGGGATAGGTTTGCAAGACGGCATCCGTCGCCGGCCCGAGCCATTTCGCCCGGCCGAACCTGGACTGGAAGGCGACGTCGACCTGGATACTCATCCATTCGGCCAGCAATTGCGCGGTCGCATGGCACTGGTCGTAATAGGGATCGCCGAGCTTCCGCGTCCGGTCGGGCATGCCGTGGAAGCTGAGCAACAAGCGATCGGGCACGAAGTCGAGCGCTGCCAGCTGCCGCTTCAGATTGGCGTGAAGCGCGTCGATATAAAGCTTGTCGTCGAAGTAAGGCGGAAGCAGGCGGACAGCGGGCTGGACGCGCATTTTCTCAAGCACCGCGAACAAGGCGTCCTGCGCGCTGGCCGTCGTTGCCGCGCAATATTGCGGATAGAGCGGCGCGAACAGGATCCGGTCGCAACTGGTGTGATCCATCAGCCGCGAAATCACGTCCGCGATCGACGGATTCCCGTAGCGCATCGCCAGCCCGACGAGGACCTCATCGCCCAGCCTGTCGCGAAGTCCGGCCGCCTGCCGCTTCGAGATCGCCAGCAACGGCGAGCCTTCTTCGGTCCACACTTGCCGATAGGCCTCGGCGGACCTTTTGGGTCGAGTCCTCAGCACCACTCCGCGCAGGATCGGCTGCCATGCGACGGCGGGAATTTCGATGACCCTCCGGTCGGACAGAAATTCCGCCAGATAGCGGCGAACCGCCTTGGGATCGGGCGCGTCCGGCGTGCCGAGGTTGACGAGGATGACGGCGGTGTCGCTCATCAGGCCGCCATCGGATCGAACGGCAGATTGCGCAAGCGCCGCCCGGTCCCTGCGGCGATGGCGTTGGCGACGGCTGGCGCCAGCACGGCCATGCCAAGGCCGCTTACGCCGCCAGGCTCGTCATCGCCTCGAATAAGTTCGACCTCGATCTTCGGAACCTCGTGCAGCCGCTCGTAACCCCGGCCCGCCATCGGCTCGGCACGCGGCATTCCCGCGACATAATCAGGTGCCGGAACGGTTGCATCCGCCAGCGCGGCCAGCAAACCGCCTTCGATCTGCTGGCGGACCAGGTTCGGGTTGATAAGCCGGCCCGCATCGACCGCCGCGACCAGTCGCGAGACCTTCACCCGTTGGTCGGCGCCCATCGTCGCCTGGGCAAGCAAGCCGATGTGCGATCCATAAATCGACGCGCAGGCCAGCCCCATGCTGCTGCCCGGCCCGCCGCCGTCCCATCCCCCGATCGCCGTCGCGGTCGTCAGCGCCCGTGCCAGCCGCGGTGAACCGCCGAGCATTCCCATTCGGCAGGCGAGCGGCTCCAGGCCCATTGCCCGCGCCATCTCGTCGATGAAGCATTCGTTGGCGAATGTCGTCAAAGCCTCGCTTCCGCCGCGCATATAGCCGGTGCGGATCGGGAGCGCGGCGTCGATCGCGTCGATCCGGATCGCCGATATTCCGTAGGGCGGCACCATGCCTCGCACATTGTAGGGTGGCACATCTTTCCCCGCCGCCCGGGCAAGCGAGGCTTCGATTCCAGCCATTCCCGCGAACCGGGCGCTCCATGATGCGATGGTTCCGTCGCCCCTGGGAAGCGCGGAGAGTTTCGCCATCAGCGGCGGGCGGACCGGATCCTGGTTCTGCGCGGTCGCGGGCGGGAAGGCGAGGCTGACCGGCCGTCCGGCGTGGCGGGCAAGCTCGACGGCGATAGTAATCGCCTCGATCTCGACCGCCCGGCCCGAGCCATTTCCGACGGGCATCGGATAGAGGGTCACGTCGCGCTCATCGATGCCGGCAGCTTTGGCTGCCGCACTTCGGGCAAGGTCGGGCACCTGCGTCCCGGCCCACAGCTCCAGCCGGTCGCCGGTGAAGCGGGCCACCGCGGCCGGTGCTTCAAGCGACCGGTGCGGCGTGGCGGCGATCGTGTAGGTCGCCGCGAGTGGCCTCGACCCCTCGGTGGCCCCTTCATAATCGCCGCGCTCGAAAATCCGCGTGGCGTCGCCTCCATCGAGCATGTCGGCCAGCTTGGTCGGATCGTCGCCGCCCTCATTGCCGGTAAAGCGCGGTGCGGCGCGGGCCAGCGCATGGTCCGCCGCCCACCAGGTGTCGCCCAACGCCGCCACCCATCCGTCGCGGACCACCAGGTCGATCAGCCCTTGCTGACGCTTCGCTCCTTCCCGCGAAAAGCCGGTCAATCGTCCATTCGGCGGCGCCATCCGTACCGAGGCGAAGATCATTCTTGGCAGGCGGACGTCCGAGGCGAAGCGGAAGCTTCCGTCCGACTTCGGCGGCAGGTCGAGGCGGGGCAGCGGCTCCCCGGCGAGCTTTCCCGCGCCCGGCACGCGAAGTTGCGGGGTTTGCGGTGCTTGCCTTCCCGCCGCATCGCTGGCGACTTCGCCGAAGCCCAGCCTTTTTCCTTCGTGGATAACAAAGCCGCCTTCGGTATCGCATTCGGCGGCGCTCACCCCCCAACGCTCGGCCGCCGCGTCGCACAGCATGGCCCGAGCTACCGCCGCCGCCTCGCGCAATGGCCGGTCAAACGCGCGGATCGAAGACGATCCGGCGGTGATCCGCGTCGTCACGTCAAAATCCCGTGCGACCAGCCTGTTGATAAAGGCTCGGCCGTGAGGCGCCGGCTCGACTGCCATATTCTCCCACGCCGCGCCAAGCTCGTCGGCCGCGATCTGGGCGAGGCCCGTCCAGATGCCCTGCCCGACTTCCGCCTGCGGGACAGCAAGCGTAACCCGGCCATCGGTCGCAATCCTGAGAAAGGGGCCGAGAACGCCTTCCTTCGGTCCAGCACGCAGCGGGCTTCCTTCGCGTCTCGGCCAGGCGAGGAAGGCCACGACCAGCCCGACGCCCGCGCCACCGCCGATCAACAGGGTGCGGCGGTCGACCGCTGGCAGCTTCATGGTCAGCCGGCGTATTTCTGCTTGAGGACCAGGCGGTCGATCTTGCCGGTGCCGAGCCGCGGCAGTGGCGTGTCCGAAAAGACCATTTTCGCCGGAACCTTGAACGCCGACAGCCGCCCGTCGAGGAACTCGCGAAGGTCCTCCTCCGTCAGGCTGCTGCCTTCACGCCGATAAAGGATTGCGACCGGAACTTCGCCCAACCGGTCGTCGGCGACACCGAACACCGCCGCTTCCGCGACGCCTTCGCAGCCATAGAGGGCCGCCTCGACTTCGGCCGCGGAAATATTCTCGCCGCCGCGAATGATGATGTCCTTCTTGCGGTCGACGATGAACAGGTATCCGTCCTCGTCGAGATATCCGATGTCGCCGGTCCGCACGAAACCGTCCGCGGTGAAGGCCGCCTTCGTGGCCGCATCGTTCCGCCAATAGCCGGAGATGTTCGCCGCGGAGCGGATGGCGATCTCGCCGCGCTCATTGGCGGGAAGATGCTTGTCCTCTTGGCCCAAAATGGCGATTTCGACGAACGGCACCTGGGCGCGGCCTGTCGAGGCCGGCTTCGCGGCATAATTGTCCCAGAAATTGCCGCAACCGACCGCGTTAGTCTCAGTCAGGCCATAGCCGAGCGCGGGCTGCGAGTTGGGAAAGGATTGGCGCAGGCGGTCGACGTGCGACACGGGGCGCGGAGCACCGCCGGCGGCGATGTCGGTCAGCGTCGACAGGTCGTAGTTGCCGCGATCCGGATGGTTCATCAGTTCCAGGCTCATCGTCGGAACGCCGACGAAATAAGTGATCTTCTCCTTCTCGATCAGCCGAAGCGCCTCGCCCGCATCCCATTTGGGCACCAGCACCATCCCGCGCGAGATGACGAAGCTGTTGAGCATCACCGGAACTTCGCCGGTGACGTGGAACAGCGGGACGACGACCAGGGTCTTCAAAGGATTGGCGGGCGGCCTCCCTTCCGATTCCAGGATGCCGCGAAGCACCATCAGGCTGGTCGCATAGGCGTAGACGCCTGTGGTCACGGCGCGGTGGGTCGACACCGCGCCCTTCGCTTCCCCTGTGGATCCCGAAGTGAACAGGATGGTGGCATCGTCTTCGGGTCGGATATCAGGGAGCACAGTGCCGCCACCGACATCTGCAAGCAGGCCCGCGAATGCTGCTTCCGCCGGCTTGTCGATTTCGATCATCTCAACCACGCAGCTGCTGCAACTGTCCGCAATGCGCTTGGCGCGGGGGGCATCCGCCAGAACCAGCTTCGGCTCGGTAAGGTCCAGCGCATGCTGAAGCTCGTCGGGCTGCCACCAGCCGTTGAGCAGCGTGGCAACCGCGCCGGCTTTCAGCGCCGCCATGTAACTGACAATCCAGGCGGGGCAGTTGCGCATCGCGATGGCGACGCGATCACCCTTGGCGATTCCGCGCCCAACGAGGCCGTGCGCCAACCGGTCCGATATCTCGTCGAGCTGGGCGAAGGTCAGCCGCTCCTCGCCGCTTATCACCGCCTCGACATTGGCGCTGAGCGCGCAGAAGGTCTTGAAGAACAGGGGAAGCGTCGCCGGGAAATTGCCGACGATGGCTCGGCCTTGGTCGTCCTTTTCCAGGATGACCCGCCCACCCTCTCCCGTAACGGCGGCGAGCACCGCGTCATACTTCCGGTCGAGGTCCGTCAGGGGCATTCGTCACTCCTTGGCCTTTGCAGAAGCTCACCCTATGAGGCGGCAACGACAAGGGGAAGCCCATGAGTGTTTTAGCGTTGGCGGCCGCAACTTCGAACGCGATCGCCTTTACCGACCTGCACCTCTCGCCGGTCGCGCTCGACCTCGGCTTTTTCCAGCTCCGTTGGTACAGCCTCGCCTATCTGGCCGGCATCTTCATCGGCTATTGGTATTTGCTTAAGCTGCTCAAGCAGCCCGGCGCACCGATGGCCCGCCGCCATGCCGACGACCTGGTCTTCTACGCCGCGCTGGGCATCATTTTCGGCGGGCGGCTCGGCTATGTGCTGTTTTACAACCTGCCCTACTATCTCCAGAATCCGATCGACATTTTGAAGCTGTGGGATGGCGGCATGAGCTTCCACGGCGGCGTGATCGGCACGTCGCTCGGCATCCTCTATCTGGCGCGCAAAGAGAAGCTGCCCTGGCTTCGCATCCATGATTACGTCGCCTGCTGCGTGCCGTTCGGGCTGTTCTTCGGCCGCCTCGCCAATTTCGTGAATGGTGAGCTATGGGGCGCGCCGACGACGGTTCCCTGGGCAATCCGGTTCGTCGAGAGCGCTTATGGCCAAGCGGTGCTTGGACCGCCGCGCCATCCGAGCCAGCTTTACGAGGCGGGGCTTGAGGGCCTCGTCCTGTTCGCCATTCTGTGGTTCCTCTTCTGGCGGACCCAGGCGCGATACCAGCCTGGCAAGCTCGTCGGCGCGTTCATTCTCTTCTACGGAGTCTTCCGCTTCGGCATCGAGTTCATCCGTGAGCCCGACGCCCAGCTGACGGCCTTCGCCCAGGCGACCGGGCTGCACATGGGCCAGTGGCTGACGGTGCCGATGATCCTGGGCGGTCTCTACCTGATGGCGACCGCCAAGGGGCGGCGCGAGCGGATCGAGCCGACGGCCGGGACCGCGAGCGTGGCGTGACGCCGCTAGGCCGCGCGCTCGCCGAACGGATCAAGGCCGAAGGGCCGCTCAGCGTCGAGGCCTATATGGAGGCCTGCAACGCTTACTATTACGCGACCCGCGATCCGCTGGGTGCGGGCGGAGACTTCACCACCGCGCCGGAAATCCACCAGATGTTCGGCGAAATCGTCGGCGCGGCGCTAGCGGACGTGTGGATCCGCGCGGGCAAGCCGGACAACGCCATCTACGTCGAGCTTGGCCCGGGCCGGGGCACGCTGGCGAATGACGCCTTGCGAGTGCTTCGCCGCGCAGGCTTTGGCGGCGAAGTCCACCTGGTTGAAACGAGCGACACCCTTCGTGAGGCGCAGGCGAAGCTCCTGCCTGAAGCGAAATTCCACGCAAGCCTGCTGACGCTTCACCCGGGACGGCCTCTCTTGCTGGTCGCCAACGAATTCTTCGATGCCCTGCCTATGCGCCAGTTCGTCGGGGACCTGGAACGGAGAGTCGAATGGATCGGCGGCCATTTTGCTTTCGACCGCGACGGGAAGGTTCGCGAGACGTCGCCCGCGCGAGAGGAAGTCGCAGCCGAGATCGCCAGGCAACTCAACGTGCGTGGCGGGGCTGCGATCATCATCGACTATGGCCATGACCGGCCCGGCGCCATCGGCGACACGCTGCAGGCGGTGCGTGGCCACGCCTATGCATTGCCCTTGGAGCAACCTGGCGAGCAGGATTTGACCAGTCACGTCGACTTCGCCGCGCTTGCCGGGGCGGCTCGCAAAATCGGGGTTCCGGTATCGCGTACCGTCAGTCAGGGGACATGGCTGGAAACGCTGGGTATCGGCGCGCGCGCAATGGCCTTGGCGGCCAAGAATCCGCAGGATACGGAGAAGATCGCGGGGGCTCGGCGAAGACTGTGTGACGAGGAAGAAATGGGGCGCTTGTTCAAGGTTATGGCATTACGGTCGCCGGACTGGCCCGAGGTGGCGGGGCTGGAAGCATGACGGTCGAATATCGCGACGCGACGATCGATGATGCACCGGAACTGGCCGAGCTCGGCGCGGCAACCTTCACCGATACCTTCGGTCATCTTTATCAGCCGGACGACCTGGCGGTTTTCCTCAAGAATCATTCGATCGAAGCATGGGAAAAGGAGCTTACCGACTCCGCCTTTGCGGTCCGTGTGGCCGAAAAAGAAGGCAAGATGGTCGGCTATGCCAAGCTGGGACCGCCGCACCTGCCCTTCGAGCCTCGCGGGGAAGCAGCCGAGCTTCGCCAGCTTTACGTCGTCGAGGAGATGAAGGGCCAAGGCGTCGCCCACACGCTCATTGATTGGGTGATCGAGGGCGCGCGCGACCGCCGGGCCGATCATCTTTACCTGTCGGTCTTCACCGAGAATCATCGCGCGCGGCGCTTTTACGAGAAACTCGGCTTCGAGGCCGAAGGGACCTACCATTTCATGGTCGGCAATCATGCCGACGACGACATCGTGATGCGGCTGAAGCTGTGAGCCTCGACATCGTCCGTGCTGCGACGCTCGGCGGGGTGCCACATGGGTTTTTCGCCCGCGCGGGCGGGGTTTCCAAAAGCGATGTCGCGGGCCTGAATTGCGGGCTGGGCAGTGGTGACGATCCGGCGGCGGTCGAAACCAACCGACGCATGGCGGCCGACGCCATCTTGCCGGGCGCACCGCTCGCCAGCGTGCACCAAGTCCACTCACCGACCGCAATCATCGTCCGCGAAGCGGTGCCCTATGCAGAGCGGCCTCATGCCGACGCGCTGGTAACCGACCGGCCCGGCCTGCTCCTCGGCGTGGTGACAGCCGATTGTGCGCCGGTCTTGCTTGCCGATAGCGATGCAGGCGTCGTGGGTGCCGTTCACGCCGGCTGGCGAGGCGCAACCGCCGGCGTCACCGATCAGGCGGTCGCGGCGATGATTTCGCTCGGCGCCAAGGTCGAGCGTATCGCGGCAGCGGTCGGCCCCTGCATCGCTCGAGCCTCGTATGAGGTCGATCATGCCTTCGCCGAGCGGATGATCGACGAAGATGCGGACAATGAGCGCTTCCTCGTAGAAGGCCCGAACGGACGGTCGCATTTCGATCTGGAAGCCTATGTCGTCGCCCGCCTCGCGGCCGCCGGAGTCCGGCGCGTCGAAGCGGCGGGGCTCGACACCTACGTGCTGGAGGACCGCTTCTACAGCTACCGCCGCGCCACCCATCGCGGCGAGCCTACCTATGGGCGGCAGATCAGCATCATCGGTCTTCCCACCGCCGATTGAGTTCGGTAATCGGCCCGCATCCGGCGAGCCGGCGGAAATGCGTCCTGCGGAGGTTAGGACGATAAACGCCCCGGCTTCCTCGCCATCGGCTCCCGCCTTCCTGGGAGCGAGAAGGTTCGAGGACCAGAAGATGACCCGTGCCCCCAAGAATCCCGAGCGCTATATCGGCAACCACCAGCTCGACCCCGCGACCCTGATGATGGGCCACGGCTTTGACCCGGCGCTGTCGGAAGGCAGCCTCAAGCCGCCGATCTTCCTCACCTCGACCTTCGTTTTCCAGAACGCGGCCGAGGGGAAGCGCTTCTTCGAGGGCATTACCGGCAAGAGCGACGGCTCGGGCAAGGCCGAGGGCCTGGTCTATTCGCGTTTCAACGGGCCGAACCAGGAAATCCTCGAGGATCGGCTTGCCGTTTGGGAAGACGCCGAGGCGGCGCTCAGCTTCTCCAGCGGCATGACCGCCATCTCCTGTCTCGTGCTGGCGCTTGCCAGCCAAAACGACGTGATCGTCCACTCCGGCCCGCTCTACGCGGCGACTGAAAGCGTCATCGACAAGATCATGGCCCGCTTCGGCGTCGGCTATGTCGATTTCCCGGCGGGGGCTTCGCGCGAGGAGTTGGACGAGGTCATGGCCAAGGCCAGGGCGATGGCCGCCGAGAAGGGCGGCAAGGTGGCGATGATCTACCTCGAAAGCCCGGCCAACCCGACCAATGCGCTGGTTGACGTCGAGGCGGTGCACGCTGCTCGCGGCGCGGCCTTTGACGGCGAACTGCCGCCGATCGCGATCGACAATACCTTCCTCGGCCCACTGTGGGCCAAGCCGCTGGCGCAGGGTGCCGATGTCTCGGTCTACAGCCTGACCAAATATGTCGGCGGGCACAGCGACCTCGTCGCCGGCGCGCTGGTCGGAAGCAAGGCGGTGCTCGACAAGGTCCGCCTGATCCGCAACCCGATGGGCGGCATCTGCGATCCCAACACCGCCTGGATGCTCCTCCGCAGCCTGGAAACGCTGGAACTGCGCATGTCGCGCGCGGGCGAGAGCGCCGAAAAAGTGTGCGAGTTCCTGCGCGATCACCCCAAGGTGGAATCGGTCGGATATCTTGGCTTTCTGGAAGAAGGTTCGCGCCAGGCGGACATCTACAAGCGCCATTGCCTCGGCGCAGGATCGACCTTCTCGCTCTATCTCAAGGGCGGCGAGCGCGAGGCTTTCGCCTTCCTCGACGCCTTGAAGATCGCCAACCTCGCGGTCAGCCTCGGCGGTACGGAAACGCTGGCCTCGGCACCCGCGGCAATGACGCATCTGTCGGTGCCCGAGGAGCGCAAGGCGGCGCTAGGAATCACCGACAATCTGGTGCGGATTTCGATCGGCGTGGAGAAGGCGGAAGACCTGATCGCCGACTTCGACAATGCGCTAAACGCCGTGTGAGCCACCGAGCGGAACGTGAGCGGAGCGAAGCGAGCGTCATTCCGTCGAGAGATGGCGAACCGCGGCCAGCCTCGCACTGCGAGGACTGACGGCGCGGATTCACTCCGCGCCGCGGCACTCAGCTAGTCTAGCCCCAGTCCTCGACCCGCCAACCGCGACTTTGCGCGAGGCGGGCCAGCTTGTCGTGAGGATTCACGGCGACCGCTTCGTCCGCCCATTCGAACACCGGCGCATCGCTGGCATGATCGGAATAAAAGCGGACGTGACCGCGCTCCAGGCCGCTCTTGGCCAGCCACTCCT
>CAMPIY010000021.1 GCA_946886645.1 uncultured Sphingomonas sp. | reverse complement strand
CGCGGCCGTATTTTTCTTCCGGTCCCTGCGCCAAGCCGCCGGGCTGGAGCCCCGACCAAATCGACACTCGGATTCTCGGCCGGTCGCATCGAAGCGCGCTCGGCAAGGAGCGGCTGAAGCTCTGCATCGACCTGATGCGCGAGTGCTTGGAGCTGCCCGACACGCACCGCATCGGCATCGTCCCCGCATCCGACACCGGCGCATTCGAGATGGCGATGTGGTCGATGCTGGGTGTTCGGCCGGTCACCACGCTCGCCTGGGAAAGCTTCGGCGAAGGCTGGGTGACGGATGCAGTCAAGCAGCTGAAACTCGATCCGACCGTCCTTCGCGCAGATTACGGGCAGCTTCCCGATCTTGGCCAGGTCGATTGGTCGAACGATGTGCTGTTCACCTGGAACGGCACGACCTCCGGCGTTCGCGTCCCCGACGGCGACTGGATCGCCGATGATCGCGAGGGCCTCAGCTTCGCCGATGCGACCAGTGCGGTATTTGCCTACGACCTGCCGTGGGACAAAATCGATATCGCGACCTTCAGCTGGCAAAAGGCGCTCGGCGGCGAAGGCGCGCACGGCGTCCTGATTCTAGGGCCGCGGGCCGTCGAGCGGCTGGAGAATTTCACCCCCGACCGGCCGCTCCCGAAGATATTTCGACTTACCAAATCGGGAAAATTGATAGAGGGCATTTTTACCGGAGAGACGATCAACACACCCTCCATGCTGGCGGTCGAGGATGCCATCGTTGCACTCGAATGGGCCAAAAGCATCGGCGGCCTCAACGGCATGATCGCTCGGACCGAAGCCAATGCCGCCGCGCTCGACCGGATCGTCGAAGGACGCAACTGGCTTGGCCATCTTGCGCAGGACTCCGCGACCCGTTCGAAGACCAGCGTTTGCCTCACAGTCGACGACGCCGACACCGACTTCATCAAACGCTTCGCCAAGCTGCTCGAGCAGGAAGGCGCGGCCTATGACATCGCCGGCTACCGCGACGCACCGACTGGCCTCCGCATCTGGTGCGGTGCGACCGTCGACACCGCCGACATCGAGGCGCTCGGGCCGTGGCTCGACTGGGCATGGGAGCAAATGCAATGACCGTGCGCGTCCTCATTTCTGACAAGATGGACCCCAAGGCCGCCGCCATTTTCCGCGACCGCGGCATCGAGGTCGACGAAATTAGCGGCCAGACGCCGGACGAATTGAAGGCCATCATCGGCCAATATGACGGCCTCGCGATCCGATCCTCGACCAAGGTCACCAAGGCGCTGCTCGAAGCAGCGACCAACCTCAAGGTCGTCGGCCGCGCGGGAATCGGCGTCGACAATGTCGACATCCCCGCCGCCACGGCGCGCGGCGTGGTCGTCATGAACACGCCGTTCGGCAATTCGATCACCACCGCCGAACATGCCATCGCGCTGATGTTCGCCCTCGCCCGCCAGCTGCCCGAGGCCGACGCCTCGACTCAGGCCGGCAAGTGGGAGAAGAACCGCTTCATGGGCGTCGAAGTGACCGGCAAGACGCTAGGCCTGATCGGCGCGGGCAATATCGGGTCGATCGTCGCTACGCGGGCGCTGGGGCTACGAATGAAGGTCGCGGCCTTCGATCCCTTCCTGACACCCGAGCGTGCGGTCGAGCTGGGCATCGAGAAGGTTGAGCTCGACGAGCTTCTGAAGCGCGCCGACTTCATCACCCTGCACACTCCGCTAACCGACCAAACGCGCGGAATCCTGAGCCGCGAGGCGCTGGCCAAGACCAAGCCCGGCGTCCGCATCATCAACTGCGCGCGCGGCGGGTTGATCGACGAGCAAGCGTTGAAGGTGGCGCTCGACAGCGGCCATGTCGCAGGCGCGGCCTTGGATGTGTTCGAATCCGAGCCGGCCACCGCCTCACCCCTGTTCGGCACCCCGAATTTCATCTCCACGCCCCATCTTGGCGCATCGACCAACGAGGCGCAGGTGAATGTCGCGATCCAGGTCGCGGAGCAGATGAGCGACTTCCTGCTGCTCGGCGGCGTCACCAACGCCATCAACATGCCGAGCCTGAGCGCCGAGGAAGCCCCGCGCCTCCGCCCCTACATGGCGCTGGCGGAAGATCTCGGGAAGCTGGTCGGGCAGATTCTCGGCGAGGATGTTCGCTCGGTCTCGGTCGAGGTCGAGGGCGCGGCCGCCCAGCTCAACCAAAAACCGATCACCGGCGCGGTTCTGGCCGGACTGATGGGCACCTATTCGCAGACCGTGAATATGGTGAACGCCCCCTTCCTGGCGAAGGAGCGCGGGCTGGACGTCAAGGAAGTCCGTCACGACCGCGAGGGCGATTATCACACGCTGGTTGCGGTCGAGGTCGGCACATCAAAGGACCCGATGCGGGTCGCCGGCACCTTGTTCGGCAACAAGGCCCCGCGCCTGGTCGAGCTGTTCGGCGTCGAGATCGAGGGCGAATTGACCGGCACGATGATCTACATCGTCAACACCGATACGCCCGGCTTCATCGGCAAGCTCGGCACCGCACTCGGCGAAGCCGGCATCAACATCGCCACCTTCAACCTAGGCCGCCGCGAGGCGCTCGGCGAAGCGGTCGCGCTGGTTGCGGTCGATGGGGATGTGCCGATGGAGGTGGTCGCAAAACTGGCGAGGCTTGAGGGAGTTCGGGACGTGGTGCCGCTGCGGTTTTGAGGGCGGCTCGAAGAAGGGGGAGTTGGCGCCAACTCCCCCAATGATCGACCAATCACTTGACGTTTACTCTGAATCGGCCGCGCCCGTTCGGGTATGCAGCCTTTGGATTGGGCTGCCAGCGAAACTCAACTTCGACCGGTAGACCAGTCTGTGCGGCAATATGGTGAATCGCGCTCCACGAACGGTCCGAGTCTTGACCCTGAACTGATACGCCAGCTTCAGGAATGTAGCGGAATCCAGTGTCGTTGCGCTCGCCAGGCGCGTGGTTGACGATAATCAGCTTTGTCAGATCCGCCTTCGGAACCTTCTTGGCTGCTTCGCGGATCACTTCGATTAGAAGCGTATTCCAGTAGGTTTCGGTCGGTTTGAACAACCGGCCAGCCAAGGTGATCTTTGTCGGCGTCGTGTGAAGCAAGTCGGGCGGCGACGCGGCGTCAAATTCGACGATCCCGCTCGACGACGAGCCACCCGTCGATTTCTGCGCCGCGCCGGCTTGCCCCCCGCCCGCTGACTCGTACGCGGCAATAAGTCGCCGGAGGACCGAGTTAACATCGTCCACAAGTGGCTCGGCCAGACGCTTAAGTCCCGAAAATACATCATCATCAATTGGAACATTCACAACCATTGCTTTCTCCTTTCGAGTCGCCACATGCGGCGACGCGCGTGTATAAGCATAGTAATATGTGAACGTCAAGTTGTGTACGTTTGTATACAGATATATACGCCTATTTCACTTCTTGTAAGCCAGCCAAAAAACCTTCCAACTGCTCCGTCGCGAAATCTCCCGCTTCCCCCAGCCCCTTGTTGAGCGACCCGTGGCTTTCGCCGGGGACCGCGACGACGGTGGCGCTGGCGCCGGCCCGGTTGAGTGCATCCGCCAGCCCCTTCGATTGCGACTGGCTGTCCTGACGTCTTTCGATGGGCAGGATCAGCCAGCGCGCGACGTTGGGCGCGGCCGCTTGGAGGGTCGGAGATAGCGCGGCCTGGCGCTTCGGGTCCGCACCGAAGGCGGCGTCGTACCTCGATTTGACCGGGTTGCGCGGGGCGGCGGACTGCTCGACGATGTCATAACCCGCACCGTCGAGCAGCACTACGCCCTTGATCGCTTCCATCGGCACGCCGGCGGCCTTCAGATATTGCGGATCGGTCCCGACCAGCGCGGCGAGGTGCGCCCCGGCGCTATGGCCCATCAGCACGATGCGGTCGGGATCGAGGCCTTCCTTGGCTGCATTGGCTCGGAGCCAGGCGATGGCGGAGGCGAGATCGGCGGCCTGCTGCTCGACCGTCGCCTGCGGAACCAGCCGGTAATTGGCGCTGGCAAAGGCCCATCCCTGTGCGTTGGCCCACTTGGCCTTGCTTCCCGCCGCATGGCTCTTGTCGCCGATCGACCACCCACCGCCGTGGATGAACAGCAGCACGGGCGCCTTCGCAACGCCTTCGGGCTTGACCAGGTCGACCCGCTGCCTGACGTCGGCGCCATAGGCATGTTCGACGGTGCCTGGAGCCGGCGGACTGGCGGCTGACGCGCGCGCGCCGATCGCCTTGCGACACGGATCGCTGAGCTTCGGCATCGCGGTCCTGATGCACTGGCGGAAACCGCCCTCGGCGCCCCGGCAAAGTTGCACAATCTCCTGCCGGCATTCGGCCGGAAGCCGCTCGCGCTGGGCCAGCGCCACTCCGCCAAGCGCCGCCACACCCAACGTCCCGATCACGATCCACCGCATTTCGCCCTCCCAAGCTGGACACTACGCGGTTCAATCAATAGGAGGCGCGCTGAACCGGGACTGACCCGATCTGGTTGAGGCGTGTGCGCAGGAGCTTTGGACTAAGACCGATCCTCCCTCGCGTGGAAGAATCTCAGGACGAAGATATCGGTTCCCGCCAGCTCATAGCGCAGCAGGTATTTTCCAACCCGGAACTCACGAACCTCCCGCGGATCATACTGGCTGAGCCGCGAGCCCCGACGGGGAAAATCGAGCAGCTTCTTGGGTGCTTGCTCCAGCTCTTGCTCGACCTCACAGGCAAGATTGAGATCGTAGGCTGCAATGAAATCGGCAAGGCGATCGACGTCGTCGCGCGCTTCGGTCGACCACCTTATCATCACGCTGCGTGTGCCGCGCGCGATCGCGCCTTGCGCCTGGCCGCAAAGTGCTTCTCGACCTCTTCTTGAGTGTAGGTGCGGCCCTCGTCCACCGACTTCAACGCCTCCAGTGTCAGCTCATGGCGACGCTGTTCCTCCGCCAGCCATTCAGCTACCGCTTCCCGCACGATCCAGCTCTTGCTTCGATCGATGCGGTCAGCGACCTCATCCATCCTTGAAACCAAGTCATCCGGCAGATTGGCAGTGACCACGCGTCCGTCCTTAGACATCGCATTTCTCCATGAGATATTGAAATACAATATAGTCCAATATGTACCAATAATCCGTAATCATCAAGAAATCGCACCCATCATTCGAGCCATCTTGCCGCAGCCGCTACCATTGCCTTCCAATAACTAGCGCAATTGGAACAGACCAAGAACCCTCTTTCTAATCCGGAATGGAAGCAACGGCCGCGGAAAAGGCGATCCGTAGGATCAATCGTCGTAGCCTTCCTGCGAACTGGACGCGCCGCAGGTTCCCGACTAGGAGCGCGCGTACTCCGCAAAACAAGGAATTCATGCGTGGGCAACGTCACCGTCATCGGCGCGCAGTGGGGCGACGAGGGCAAGGGGAAGATCGTCGACTGGCTGGCAAGCCGCGCCGACATGGTGGTCCGCTTCCAGGGCGGTCATAACGCCGGCCACACGCTGGTCGTCGGTGACAATGTCTACAAGCTGTCCCTGCTCCCCTCCGGCATCGTAACGGGAACGCCGTCGGTGATCGGCAACGGCGTGGTGCTCGATCCCTGGGCGCTGAAGGCCGAGGTCGAGAAGCTGTCGGCGCAGGGCGTCTCCATCACGCCGGACGTGCTGATGATCGCCGAGACCTGCCCGCTGATCCTACCGATCCACCGCGACCTGGACGCGCTGCGCGAAGACGCGTCGGGCGCGGGCAAGATCGGCACGACCCGGCGCGGCATCGGCCCGGCCTATGAGGACAAGGTCGGCCGCCGCGCGATCCGCGTCTGCGACCTCGCCCATCTCGACGACCTCGACCCGCTGCTCGACCGCCTCTGCGCCCACCACGACCACCTCCGAGCCGGCTTCGGCGAGCCGCCGGTCGATCGGGAGCGATTGAGGCGCGACCTCGAAGGCATCGCCGACTTCGTGCTCCAATATGCGCGCCCCGTGTGGCGCGACCTCGACGAGGCGAAGCGCCGCGGCCGCCGCATCCTGTTCGAGGGCGCGCAGGGCGTGCTGCTCGATGTCGATCACGGCACCTATCCCTTTGTGACGTCGTCCAATACGGTCGCAGGGACGACCGGCAGCGGCACCGGCATGGGACCGTCGGCGGCGGGCTTCGTGCTCGGCATCGTCAAGGCCTACACAACCCGCGTCGGCTCCGGCCCCTTCCCGACCGAGCTCGACGACGAGACCGGCCAGCACCTGGGCGAGCGTGGCCATGAGTTCGGCACCGTCACCGGCCGCCAGCGCCGTTGCGGCTGGTTCGACGCGGTGCTGGTACGCCAGTCTGCGGCTGTCAGCGGCATCACCGGAATCGCGCTGACCAAGATCGACGTGCTCGACGGGATGGAGACGGTGAAGATCTGCACCGGCTATCGCATCGGCGACGAGACCTACGACTATCTGCCGCCCCACGCCGCCGACCAGGCCCGCGTCGAACCGATTTACGAGGAAATGGAAGGCTGGAGCGGGACGACGGCGGGTGCGCGGTCGTGGGCGGACTTACCGGCCCAAGCTGTCAAATATGTGCGCCGCATCGAAGAACTGATCCGCTGCCCGGTTGCGCTGGTGAGCACCAGCCCGCAGCGGGATGACACCATCCTGGTGCGCGACCCGTTCAGCGCATAGTTTTCGCTGTCCTACAGCTCCTTGGCCGTGCCATCGTCCGCACGGCTCTTTCGCATCGTCGACTCAAATTTGTCGGAAACCTTAAGTTCACAAATCGGGCTCAAAAACGCGCCGTTCTCCATGAACTTTGTGAACCTAAGCCGGTGCGATCAATACCGAATGGCAAAGCCCTCGCCGGGCGATTCGCCGCTCGGCTCGTCCGTCAACTGCTTGACCTCGGCCGCAGGCGGTCCGCGGCGCATCCGTTCGACCATCGCGCCAACCACGTCAGGTTCTCCGGCGACCAGCGCTTCGACGCTTCCGTCGGCGCAGTTGCGCACCCAGCCGGCGATGCCCAGCGCATCGGCCTGCTCCTTCGTCCACGCACGGAAGAAGACGCCCTGCACACGGCCAGCCACGGTGACGCGCCGCGCAGTCGACATCAGACCACCGATATGTCCGGCGCATCCTCTGCCTTCATGCCGACGACGTTATAGCCCGCATCGACATGATGAATCTCTCCGGTGACACCGCTTGCCAGGTCCGAGCACAAATACAGCCCCGCCCCGCCGACATCCTCGATCGTGACGTTGCGCCTCAAGGGCGAATTATATTCGTTCCACTTCATGATGTAGCGGAAGTCGCCGATGCCGCTGGCGGCCAGCGTCTTGATCGGCCCTGCGCTGATCGCGTTGACGCGGATGCCTTCGGGGCCGAGGTCGGCGGCGAGATATTTGACGCTGGTTTCCAGCGCGGCCTTGGCCACGCCCATCACATTATAGTGGGGGATGACTTTTTCCGCCCCATAATAGCTCAGCGTCAGCAGCGACCCGCCCGGCTTCATCATCCGCCGCGCCCGCTGCGCCACCGCGCAAAAGCTGTAGACCGAGATGTTCATGGTCATCAGGAAATTGTCGAGGCTGGTGTCGACATAGCCGCCGCGAAGCTCGTTCTTGTCGGAAAAGCCGATCGCATGGACGACGAAGTCGAGCCCGTCCCAGCGCTTGCCCAGCTCCTCGAACGTCTTGTCGAGCGCCTCCATGTTGGACACGTCGCAGTCCACCAGCAAATCGCTGCCAAGCTCCGCCGCCAGCGGGCGAACGCGCTTCTCCAGCGCTTCGCCCTGGTAGCTGAAGGCAAGCTCCGCTCCCTGCTCGTGAAGCAGCTTGGCGATGCCCCAGGCCAGCGACCGGTCGTTGGCCAGGCCCATGATCAGCCCGCGCTTGCCCGCCATGATGCCGCCCATCGGCTATTTCCCCTTTTTCTTGCGCACCTCGGCGCGCACCAGTTTCTCGTCGGGGGCCGGTTCCTCGACCGGAAGCTCGGCCTCGAACGGCCCCTCGTAATGCTCGCCCCTTAGCGCCTTTCCGCCCGGCTCGACCAGAGCGGCGTTGAGCTCCGCCCCCGCGACCACGCCAAGGCCGATGACGAAGAAGAAAATCAGCGCGACCATCACGCCGGCCAGGCTGCCGTAGGTCAGTTCATAGCCGCCGAACAGGCCGATGACGCGCGGCAACAGCTCGACCGTCACCAGCCACCAGATGGTCGCCACGAAGGCTCCCGGCCATTTGCGGCATTCGATTGTGCGATAACGGGCTGGTGTCAGCGCAAGGAAGATGACGTAAAAGGTCAGGAACAGGGTGATGGCGGGAAAGATACGGTAGAGGCCGAGTTGGTGCGCCAGCCCTTCCGAGAAAGGCAGCTGGGCGATTACGAATTGGTGCACCGAGGTCAGCAGGACCGTTACGCCAAACGCAATGAACAGCAGGACTACGGCTCCCAGGATGATTGCCATCGCGGCGAGCCGATATTGCCAGAAGCTCGCCGAATATTTGACGCCATAGGCCCGGCGCAGGATGTCGCGGATGGTCTCGATGAAGCTGGCGGCGGTCCACAATCCAACGATCGCCCCGAACCAGAGCAAGGCGCCGGATCGACCCTGCAGGACCTCGTCGATCGGCCCCGCGAGCGCATCTCGTACCGCTGGCGGAAGCCTGCCGAGGACCGTCGCGACCGTCAGCGCCGTATCCTCGGTCCGTCCGAACAGCCGGGCAACCGCCGCGGCAAGGATCAGGAAGGGGAAGATCGCCAGCAGCGCCAGATAGGCGAGGTTGCCGGCATGGATGAAGCCGTCGTCGTAAACGCCGATCGCGACACGCTTGGCGACGATCAGCGGCCGGATTTCGCGCTTCGCTCGCTCGATCGCCGCCTTGCCGAAGCGGGCTCGCAGCCTTGCTAGCCGCTTGCGCCGTTCCTCGGGCGATTGAGGATGGAGTTCCTTCATCCGGCCGGATCAAACCCCAAGCGACGCCCTTGGGTTTCCGCCGCCGCCCCAGCCCTCGGCGAATTGCTGGAGCGCCTCGTCGCCCGCCGGAAGGTCGACCGCAAGCTGGACCAGCTGGTCGCCGCGCGACCCATCCTTGGCGGTGAAGCCTCGCCCCTTCAGGCGCAATATCTTGCCCGAACTCGACCCCTTGGGAACGGTCAGCATCACCGGTCCTTCCGGCGTAGGCACCTTCACCTTAGCGCCGAGCACCGCCTCTTTGAGGGTCACTGGCAGCGTAAGGCGAATATTCTTTCCTTCGCGCACGTAAAAAGAATGATTGGCGATTTCGATCGTCACGATCGCGTCGCCCCGGCCGCCCGGGCCTTCCTGTCCCTGACCAGCCAGGCGGATCCTGGCCCCGTCTTCGACACCCTTGGGCAGTTTGAGGTCAATGGTCCTGCCACCGTTCAATGTGACCCGCTGCTCCTTCAGGGTCGCGGCATCGACGAACGGCACCTTCAGCCGATAAGCGATGTCCGCGCCTTTCTGCGGCGGACGGGAGCGATTGAAGCCGCCGAAACCGCCGCCGGTGCTGCCGCGCCTCGCCCCCGTCGCTCCGAACAGGCCTTCGAACAGGTCGGACAAGTCCGCCGCGTCGGCCTGGAAACCACCGGGGAAACCTTCGAACCCGCCGCCGCTACCGCCGGGCCTTGGCCCCGCGCCGCCCCCGCCGAATCCTCCGCCAAAGGGCATGCGCGGGTTGCCGTCCTCGTCGATCTCGCCGCGGTCGTAGCGGGCGCGCTTGTCCTTGTCGGACAAGAGGTCATAGGCCTGAGTCACCTTGGCGAAGCGCTCGGCGGCCTTGGGATTATCCTTGTTGCGGTCGGGATGCAGTTGCTTGGCCAGGCTGCGATACGCCTTCTTGATCTCGGCATCGCTCGCCCCGCGCTTGACGCCCAACTGCTGGTAGAGATCCATGCCTGTCCTTTATCCGCCGCCCCGTTTCGGGATCGCCCGCGCGTCCGTCAAGCTCTCAAACGCCTCTTTGCAGCGGGCGGGCGCCATGCCATCAAGCGCAAGGGGGATATGGACAGCCAAGGCGACAAGACAAACCGGCGGCCGCTGAAGTCGCGCTCGACCGGATGGGCGGCGGCGGCCTCGCGCGCCGTGCTCGCGACCGGGCTTAGCGCCAATCAGGTCAGCTTCCTTGGTATCGTCATATCGGCTCTGGGCGCCTGGGCGATGATCGACGCTCCCACCCGCCCGATCCTGTTCGTCGCCGCGGCCATTGCCATCCAGCTGAGATTGCTCGCCAACATGCTCGACGGGATGGTCGCGGTTGAAGGAGGGCGCGGCGGGCCGACCGGCGCCATCTGGAACGAATTCCCCGACCGGATCGAGGACAGCCTGTTCCTGATCGCGGCCGGCTATGCGGCGGAATTGCCGTGGCTTGGTTGGCTTTGCGCGCTTCTCGCGGCGATTTGCGCTTATGTCCGGCTGCTCGGCGGGACGCTCGGCCGGCCGCAGGACTTCGGCGGGCCGATGGCCAAGCCGCATCGCATGGCCGCGCTGACGATCGGCTGCCTGGTGGCGACGATCTGGTTCGGCGGTTTACAGGTCGCGCTGGGTGCGATCGCCGCGGGCACGGCACTGACCATCGTTCTTCGATTGATGCGCCTGTCGAAAGCCTTGCGCGCTTGATCGGAACGCTGATCGTAGCGGCGACGCGGCTGGTGGTGGGCGGCCAGGGCGTTTGGATCGGCTGCGGCCCCAGCGAGAAGCAGCGCATCTATTTCGCCAACCATTCGAGCCATCTCGACACGATCCTGGTCTGGGCCGCGATGCCGCCAGAGCTTCGCCGTCGTGTACGTCCGGTCGCGGCGGCCGACTATTGGGGCAAGGGCCGCATCCAACGGCATATCGCGCTCAAAGTCCTCAATGCCGTCCTGATCGACCGGCAAACAAGATCGAGCGATCCGCTGGAGCCGCTCAAGGCCGCGCTGGCGGCGGGTGACAGCCTGATCCTCTTCCCCGAGGGGACGCGTGGGACGGGCGAATTGCCATCGGCGTTCAAGCCCGGCCTCCATCATCTCGCCAAGGCATTTCCGGAGGTCGAGCTGGTGCCCGTCTTCCTCGACAACCTCCGCCGCGCCCTCCCGAAGGGCAGCCTGGTCCCGGTGCCCCTGAGCTGCATCGCCCGGTTCGGCGCGCCGATGCACCTGGCAGAGGGTGAGGCCAAGCCGGATTTCCTCAATCGAGCGCGCGAAGCAGTGGTGGCCCTGGCATGACGGCGAACTTCGGAACCATGCATTATCTGATCAGCGGCGTAGTCGCGCTGCTGGTCGTGGCGTCGCTGGTCGGCTGGGCCGTGGCGCGCCGCGTGACGAGCGAAGCGGGGCGCGAAACCGTCGCCAACCTTAACGCCCGGATCAAGGCGTGGTGGGTGATGGTCGCGATCTTCGCGGTCGCCTTCCTGTTCGGGAAAGCCGTGACGTTGGTTCTGTTCGTCGCGGTCAGCTTTTATTGCCTACGCGAATTCTATTCGCTCACGCCGACCCATCCCAGCGACCATGCGGCGATGGCGGCGGCCTTCTACATCTTCCTGCCGCTACAATATTGGCTGGTGTGGATCGATTGGGTGACGATGCTGACCATCGCCATCCCGGTCTATGCCTTTCTGTCGCTGCCGGTTCTCTCGATGCTGAAGGGCGTCACCGCCGACTATCTGCAGCGCGTCGCCAAGATCCAGTGGGGCCTGATGCTGGCGGTCTTCTGCATCAGCCATGCGCCAGCGCTGTTGATGCTCGACCTTGGCGGAGTGCCGCCGGTCCAGCTGCTCTTCTTCCTGGTGACGGTCGTTCAGATGAGCGACGTCCTCCAATATGTCGCCGGCAAGCTGTTCGGGCGGCACAAAATGGCACCCAACGTCAGCCCGTCGAAAACCTGGGAAGGGCTGATTGTCGGCGGGCTGGCCGCGACCGGAGTCGGGTCGGCGCTATGGTGGATTACACCGTTCAGCCCGCTTGAGGCGGCGGGTATGGCCTTTGCCATCGTGGTGGCGGGGGCGCTCGGCGGGCTGGTGCTGTCGGCCGTGAAACGGTCGCTCGGCGCCAAGGATTGGGGCGCGATGATCCAGGGACATGGTGGCGCGCTCGACCGGATGGATTCGGTGACCTTCGCCGCGCCGCTCTTCTTCCACCTGACCAATTATTTCTTCTCCCGATGACCATCGCGGCGCTGCTGCTCTTCATCCGCACGCTCGGCCTGACCCTTCCGTTGTGGATCGTCGCCGGATGGTCGGCTGCGGAGGCGGCCATATTCTTCATTGTCGCCGACGTTCCGATTAGTTGGATCGCGGTCCGGAGTGGGACGAAGGCGGCGCTGCTCGCGGCCCTCGTTGCGGCGCTGGCTTCGGTCGTCGGCGCAGTCGCCGTTCTCTTCTGGGCTGGCCATGATCCGACCGGTGCCGCAACTGCTATGGCGGCCCTGCCGGGCATCGACTCCGCCTTGATAGCCGAAGCGGCCCGCCGTTACGCCGAGGGGTTCGACGCGGTGTTGGCGGGTTCCTTCAGTGGCATTCCGTTCAAGCTGTTCGGGTTGGAAGCGGCAAAGCAGGGCGGTGCGCTCTTCCTGGTCCTTTCACCGCTCCTTCGCCTGCCCCGATTCCTTGCCATCGCCTTGTTCGTCGGAGGAATTTCGCGGCTCCTTGAGCGATGGATGACGGTGCGTCAGCGCCTCTCGCTGCTTCTCGTCCTCTGGATCGCCTTCTACGCGTGGTACTTCACCGTGATGCCGGCCTAAGCCTCGACAGGCGGCGCCCGAGCGGGCAAACGCCCCGCATGGCCGACGATCCTCTCGCCCTGTTCGACAGTTGGTTCGCCGAAGCCAAGGCGAGCGAACCCAACGATCCCGACGCGATGGCGCTTGCGACAGCGACTCCCGATGGGCGTCCCTCCGTCAGAATGGTCCTGCTCAAGGATCACGGTCCACAGGGCTTCACCTTCTACACCAATGCCGACAGCCGGAAGGGCGGTGAACTGGAAGCCGATTCCAATGCTGCGCTGCTGTTCCATTGGAAGTCGCTGCGGCGGCAAGTCCGGATCGAAGGGCCGGTTTCGGAGGTGAGTCCCGCCGAGGCGGACGCCTATTTCGCTACCCGCAGCCGCGATTCACAGCTTGGCGCCCATGCCTCCGACCAGTCGCGGCCGCTATCCGATCGCGCGACCTTTGAACAGCGCTACGAAGAGGTGAAGCGCCGCTTCGAGGGTCGTGACGTCCCGCGTCCCGACCGCTGGACCGGCTTCCGCGTCACCCCCGAACGCATCGAATATTGGACCGACCGGCCGCATCGGCTTCACGAGCGGCGTCTGTTCGTCCGGCAGAGCGATGGCTGGAGCGAAGGGCTCCTCTACCCATGAGCGGCGCGCACCATCACCATCATGGGCACAGCCACCACCACGGCCATGCCGGCGGCGAGCGCGCCCAGCTGACCAGCCGCGCGGCTCTGGCCAGCATCACGATGGCGTTGTTCCTGGTCGCGATCAAAACCTATGCCAGCTGGGACACCGGCTCGGTCGC
>CAMPIY010000020.1 GCA_946886645.1 uncultured Sphingomonas sp. | reverse complement strand
GTTTCGAACTTGCTCATTCCGGTGCCGGACCTTTCTGCTGCCAAAGCTCGATCTTCACGCCTTCAGGATCGAGAATCCAGGCGAAGTTGCCATAATCCTCGTCCTGCCGGCCGAGAATCTCGATGCCCTTGCCCTCAAGCTCCGCGATCATCCCGTCGAGATCGTCGACCCTGAGATTGACCATGAACGGCAGGCTGCTCGGCCCGAAATAATCGGTGTCGGCCTTGAACTGGGAAAAGAGCGAGAAGCCTTCCGCCTCATCCTTCTTGAAGGGGAACATCGCACCCCATTCGCCGCCGATGCCCAGCGTCTCCTGATACCAGGCGCGGGTCTTGTCCGGATCGGCGACCTTGTAGAAGACCCCACCAAGTCCCGTCACTCGCGCCATGATGCCCTCCCGCTAAATATGGTCCGGATAGATGGGCCTTATGTCGACTGGAATGTCCTTCATCGTGTCGATTACCTGCTGCGCCTCGGGATCGACCACCGCCCATTTGTCGAGGAAGGCCTTAGTCCCGGCATAGTCGCCATTGCCCTGAAGCCGGACGATGGCGCCAACCAGGTCGCGGATCGCGCCGTCGATCTTCGCCTCGTCGACGCGGAAGCGCTTGGCCTGCGGGTCCCAGACGATGCCGCCACGATCGCGGATGAAGCGGTACTGCATCGCCGCGCCCTTGCCGTGGGCCTCGCCGGTCCCGAAGCGCATCGCCCGGAACAGACCGGCGACATAGGTCGCGCGGATCTGCTTCTTCTCCGCGGCGGGAAGCAGCCCCTTGTCCATCATGTAGAGGATGTTCCACGCGCCCATCACATCTGCCTTGGCCTCCTCGAAGCCCGAAGCGATGTCCTTCAGCTCCTTGTCCACCGTGGTCTGGCGGCCGTTCACGACGATCGAGCCCGGCCCGAGGCTGTGCGACAGCTCGTGGAACAGCGTCTCCATGAACATATAGTTTTTGGTGACGTCGCCGGCCTGCTCGGGGACCAGCGTCAAGCTCGCCATCGGCGCCAGGATGCGCTCATATTTGGCGCCCAGCACATTCCTCAGGATGACCTTCTTCGCGCCCTTCGCCTCGCGCACCCGCTCGTCGTTGGGCAGGTTGAAGGCCACAGTCTGGACGCCCGGCACATTGTCGCCGCCGCCCTGGATCTGGTCGGCGACCGCGATCGGCGATTCGAATCCGCGCTGGAAATTCTTGTAGCGCTCCTCGACCGGCAGATTGGCTTCCATCCCGCGAAGCTCGCCCTTGTAACGATCGAGCGCAGCCGATTCCTTCGGGTCCTTCAGCGTCAGGAAGGATTCGAACGCGGTCTTCCGGCCATAGAGCCCGTCGGTGTAAACCTCGTACGGCCCGATGGCGATTTCGATCGGCGTGCCCTTCAAGTCCATCCACGCCAGCTCCGACTGGAAATAATCGTCGGTTCGGAACGCTTGGGCGCGAAGGGTCAGGAACTTCTTCAGCGACGGATTGCTGGTCTTCGCCGCGGCCTGCTCGAGCAGCTTGGCGGCCGGCTCGAGCCACTGCTTATATTCGACCGAATAGGGTACGGCGACCAGCTTGTCCCCCTGCCGCTTGACCACCGTATAGGGATCGGTCAGCTTCGCGGCCTCGTCCGGATGAGCGGCGAGATATTTGTCGAACTCTTCCTTGGTGAGATCCGTCGGGTAGAAGCCCGCCCCCGGTGGCTTGGGCTTGCCGCCGAAGAATGGCTCGCCATCGTTGATCGGGTCCCACGGCCCGAAGAAGGCATCGAACCGCTCCAGCAGTTGCGGATCGTTCTTCGCCACGACCTCGGCGCGGAGCTGATCGTAATTGGGCGTCGTCTGCCGCTTGTAGATTTCGCTCATCAGGTCCGACGCCTGGATGAGGAGGTTGACCACCTCCCGCTCTTCGCCCGTGAGGTAGCTGGTGTCGGTGGTCATCTCGATCCGCGCCAGCTTGGAGAGCCCGCTAACCTTCGCCTCACCTTGCACGGACGCATCGCCGCCCTCCGGCGTCTTGGACATCTCGCAAGCCGCGAGGGTCAGGATCGAAAAGGCGGAAGCGGCAACAAGCCAGCGGTTCTTGGTCATGGATACTCCCGTAACGGGGAATTTTCGGCGGTGACAACGCCGTTCGACGAACGACGGCCTAGTGCACGAACCGTGCGACCACGTCACGATAGCTGCGCGAAACCTTCACCTGCGCACCTGAATCCAGGACCAGGAAGCATTCGCCGTTGGTGTGCGGCTTCACCTGGCGGACCAAATCGAGATTGACGATGGTCGAACGGTGGACGCGTTGAAACCGGCGCGGGTCGAGGCGTTTTTCAAGGTCCTTCATCGTCTCGCGCAGGATCAGCGTGTTGTCACCGGTCTGGATGCACATGTAATCGCCGGCGGCGTCGATCCGCTCGATCGTGTCGACGTCCACCCGGAATATCTGCCCCTGGTCGCGGATGTTGATCATTTTTTCGAACCGGTTGGAGGCCGGCCCTTCGGGGGCTGCATCGGCCAGCTCCTCGGCGGCCTGAGGGGCATGTTCGGCCAGCGCCTCCTTCAGCCTCTCCGCTTCTTCCGCACCGCGTTTTTCGGCAAGGCGTTGCCGAACCCGGTCCATCGTCGCCGCCAACCGGTCTTCCAACACGGGCTTCTCAAGATAATCGATCGCCTGTGCCTCGAAGGCGCGCAGAGCGTGCTCGGTGTAAGCCGTCACGAAGACGAACAGCGGCGGCTCGACCTCCATCATGCCGGAGATCACGGAAAAACCGTCGAAACCGGGCATCTGGATGTCGAGAAAGACCAGGTCCGGCTTGTGGGTCTTGATGGCCCGGATCGCCTCGCGGCCATTGGCGGCCGTTGCCACGACCTCGACATCGTCATGCGCTTCCAGGCGAAGACGCAACCCCTGGGTTGCCAAGGGCTCATCGTCGACGAGGATGGTTCGGATGGTCATGAAAAGTCCTTTTGGTCGGTTTCGAGCGGAATTTCGATGATAACGCTAAACCCCCCATGTTCGTTCGTCCGGGTCGCAAATCCATGCGCCGGGCCATAGGCCTGCATCAGGCGGTCCTGGATATTCGCGAGCCCCACCCCGGTCGATTGCGCGTCGATCGGGGCGCTTCCATGACCTGGGCCGCTGTCGGCGACCTCGATCCTGACGGCCCGCCCCTCCCGCCGTGCGTTAATCCAGATGTCGGCGCCATTTTCCGCCGGGGTCACCGCATATTTGATCGCATTCTCGATCAGCGGCTGAAGCAGCAACGAAGGCAGACGCGCTCCGATCGTATCTCCGTCGATCTTGAAGTGTGGGCGAAGCCGGTCCTCGAAGCGCATTTTCTCGATTTCGAGATAGAGCTTCAGAGTCTCCACCTCCTGAACCAGGGTCACCTTGGCGGTAGGCTCGTTGACCAGCGTGTATCGAAGGAAGGACGATAGCCGGGACAGCATCGCATTGGCGCGCTCGGTTTGCTTCAGCAGCACCAGCGTCGAAATGCTGTTGAGCGTATTGAACAGGAAATGCGGGTTGAGCTGGTATCGCAGCATGGCGAGCTGAGCCGAGCTCGCCTGGCTTTCCAGGTGGACGCGCTGGTCGATCTCTTCCTCGAGCAGCAGATAATAGTTGATGCCATAATAGAGGGCCGACCAGGCCGCGAGGATCGAGAAATCGAGGATGATGGCCCCGAAGAACTGCATCCCGGCCGGCTTGAATTCCGGGTTGATGAAGGTGGCGAGGCTCCAGGTTTCGATGAACGAGAAAGCCGCCGCCGCAATCACGACTGTCGTCAGGCTGATCGCCACCGTCCACAGCGCCCGCATCACGATCAGGCGCCGGTAAAGCGACGCCATCAGCAGGGTGAGCGAATAGCCAGTCGCCGTCAAAAGCAACGTATGGACGACAAACATCGCGCCCAGCGAATTGGCCAGGCCCGACACGGTGCGAAGGAAGAAAAAGCCTGTCCAGCCGATCGACTGAAGCACCCAAAAAGCACGGTTCTTGTCATCGAAGAAAGGCCGGTCGAGGCCGACGCCGGCAAGGAACGGCCGCGCCGGCCCCTTGCTCTTGACCACGCTCCTATGACCCTCGGCAACCGCCTCGGCGAGCGCGCGCACGCTGTCGCTCGCCATTTCCGCCTCATTTGCCACGGCCCGGTCCATCGGAGCGATATAGGCGGCTCATGGCGATGCGCCTACCCTTTGCGGCTGCCCGCGGACGAGGCTAGGATGGCTGCCAGCCGAGGAGAGGCGATCGATGACTGACCATATGCCCAACGCCACCTTCCGCTCGATGGAGGAATCGACCGCCGAGGACTGGCAGGCGATCGGAGCGCAATTCATGCCCTTCGCAGCAGGCTTGGCGGATCGTGTCCTGAAGCACCTCAGACTGCTCGACGGTGATTATGGCGGCTTTCCGATCGACCGGCTGCAGCACAGCCTGCAAACCGCGACCCGAGCCCATCGCGCGGGCGAGAGCGAGAGCTATGTCGTCGCCGCCCTGCTGCATGACATCGGCGACACGCTTGGCAGCTACAACCATCCCGACATTGCGGCGGCGATCCTGAAGCCCTTCGTCGACGAGAAGACGCACTGGATGGTCGAGCACCACGGCATCTTCCAGGGATATTATTTCTTCCACTATCTCGGCATGAACCGCGACATGCGCGAAGCGTTTCGCGGGCATGAGCATTTCGAGGATACGGCCCGCTTTTGCGAGCTGTACGACCAGTCGGCCTTCGACGCGGCCTATGACAATGCCCCGCTGGAATTTTTCGAACCGATGGTCCGCCGCGTCTTCGAGCGGCCGGTCAACAGTGTTTACAAGGCCGTCGGCGAAACTGCCTAAGCCATTAGTCGGAGAGATTGATTGTCGATGCGTTTCCTGACCGCCGCCGCCGCAGCCATGCTCCTCATGTCTTGCCAGGGTGACCCGTCGCCGGCGGCGATCGAACCCAAGATTGCGCCGATCCTGGACGCGCCCGATGCGGTCGACATCCACAGCTATGCGAAGCCGCTGGAGGCACGGGTCACGCACCTCGATCTCGACCTCGCGGTCGATTTCGCTGCCAAGCGCATTGGCGGCACCGCTACCCTCGATATCCAGGCCAAGCCGGGCGTCCGGGAAGTCGTGCTCGACGACAAGGGGCTGGAGATCGAGGCCATCACCGACGACGCCGGCGTTGCACTTCCCTACAAGGTCGGCGCCAAGGACGAAAATCTGGGCGCTCCCCTGACCATCGAGATGGGCGACAAGCGCAAGATCGTCATCACCTACAAATCGGCGCCGAATGCCGGAGCGCTGCAGTGGCTGACACCGGAGCAGACCGCGGGCAAGAAGCACCCCTATTTGCTTAGCCAGGGCCAATCGATCGAGAACCGGGCCTGGATTCCCACCCAGGATTCGCCCGGAATTCGCCAGACCTGGTCCGCCCATATCGCCGTCCCGGCCGAGCTTACAGCGGTCATGAGCGCTCCCAAATGGGATGAGCCCGACCCGACTCCACCGCCGCCGAACATGAAGAGCTTCGGTTTCCGCATGACCAATCCGGTCGCGCCGTACCTCATTGCCATCGCGGTCGGCGATATCGCATTTCGCGAACTGGGACCGAGAACCGGCGTCTGGACCGAGCCGGTGATGCTGGACCGAGCCGCTGCCGAGCTGGCCGACACCGAGAAGATGGTCGATGCCGCCGAGGAACTTTACGGCCCTTACCAATGGGGCCGCTATGACATGCTGGTCCTGCCACCCTCATTTCCCTTTGGCGGGATGGAAAATCCGACGCTGACGTTCCTGACTCCCACCTTCATCGCCGGCGACAAGAGCCTCACCAGCCTGATCGCGCATGAACTTGCGCACAGCTGGTCGGGCAACCTCGCGACCAATGCGACCTGGGCGGACTTCTGGCTGAACGAGGGCATGACGACTTATGCCGAGCGGCGGATTGTCGAGGAAATCTACGGTCCCAAGGTCGCGGCGCAGCAGGTCGCGCTGGGCCTCGACGCGATGAACAAGGCGATCGAGGAAGTCGGCGGCATCAACTCGCCCGACACGCGCCTCCATATCGACCTCAAGGGCCGGCACCCGGACGACGGGCTGACCGACATCGCCTATGAGAAAGGCGCGGCATTCCTTCGCACCATCGAGACCATCGTCGGCCGCGAGCGATTCGACGAGTGGCTCAAGGGATGGTTCGACCGCCACCAATTCGAGCCGGTGACCACCAGCATCTTCCTTGCCGACATTCGCGAGCATCTGGTGAAAGGCGACAAGGAGCTCGAAGATAGGCTGATGCTCGACCAATGGGTCTATCAGCCGGGCATTCCATCCAATATCGCCAAGGCCGACCCACAGGCCTTTGCGGCCGTCGATGCTGCAGTCGCAGCGTTCAAGGGTGGCACGCTGCCCGACACCGCTACGTGGCAGTCCTGGACGACGGATGAGCGGCTCCGCTTCCTGACCAGGATCGACAAGACGCAGCCGGCCGACCGGCTGGCGGCGCTGGACCAGGCCTACAACCTGTCGCGGGCTGGCAATAATGAACTCCGCTTCGCATTCCTGACGCTCGCGGTCGCGAACCGCTTCGATCCCGCGGTCCCGGCCCTCGAGGAGTTCCTGACGATGCAGGGGCGGCGCAAGTTCGTAAAACCCCTGATCACTTCGCTTGCCGAGGACAAGGAATGGGGCCGTTCAATCGCGGTTCGAGTCTATGCCAAGGCACGCCCCGGATATCATCCGGTGACCAATCGCGACCTCGATAAATTGGGCCTTCTGAAACGGTGAAAATGACCCGCTTCTTAACTACGAAGTAACGCTCCTCGACTATCTGCTTGATGGCCAACCAAGCGGATGACCGGATGTACGAGGCTCCAGACCGTTACAAGCGTATGATTGCAGCGCGCCTTCCCGACGGCGAGTCGCTGGGCGTAACGTCGCGCGAGCCGGACGACGGCAGCAGCCCGCTGCGCGATGCCCAGCTTATCGCGCGCGGCGAATTTGCGCCGTTTTTTGCCGCCGCGAACAGTGTTGCCGCCGTTTTGATGGCAATGGTCCTGTTCGGCCATGTCGCGACATCCTACCTCGTCGGGTGGGCGACCGCGGTCGTTGCCACGAATCTGGGCTTCATGCAGCTTGCCCGCACTCAGGCGGTGACCCATGTCGGCAGGTCGGGACGAAAGGTTCCAAAGGTCTTGATGGTCGGGGACATCGTCGCCCGGGCTTTGATCTGGATGTCCCTGCCGGTCCTTTCCTTTCCGACCCTTGGCGCCGAAAGTCAGGTGGTTGCAGCAACCCTGATTGCCGGTCTCGGCATCGGCGCTCTCGGGCTGGTTGTGGTGCCGACGTGCGTCACCGCATGGATGGCAATCTTCACCGCCGGTCTCAGCTATTCCCTCCTTGTCGGACGCAGCAATGTGCCGTTCGACAATATGGTAGCGATCCTCTTCACGCTGGGCGTTGCCATTTTCGGCGTGCTGACCGTCGCGCGTTGGGCGTTCGGACAATTGAAGACCAACGCCGACTTTGGCTCGCAGTCCGAAAGCGCGTCGCTGCTACTCCAGGAATATGAGCAGCGCGGCGTGGGCTGGCTGTGGCAGGTCGATAGCGAGAATCGCGTCACCTATATCTCAAGCCGCATGAGCGCCCTGTTGGGCCGGCCCGCGGGCCAGCTACTCGGCCATTCGATGCCTGCGTTGCTCGGCGGTCATGCCGAACTCGGCCGAGTGCTGCTCGCCAAGCAGCCGTTCAACTCGCTCGAAATGGAGTTGAAGACAGCACGCGGCGAACGCTGGATTTCGATCGCGGGCGACCCGATCGTCGATACGGCCGGACGATTCGAGGGTTTCCGAGGCGTCGGCAGCGACATTACCGAAATCCGCCAGACGCAGGAGCGGCTGACCCATCTCGCCAACATGGACGTGCTGTCGGGCCTGCCCAACCGCGGCCGGGTTCGCCAGCTGCTCGGCGAGGCGCTCCGGGCGGCGACGACCAGCAATGTGCCCTGCGCGATCATGTTCCTCGATCTCGACGGCTTCAAACCGGTCAACGACACGTTCGGCCATCCCAAGGGCGACGCGGTCCTCCAGGCCGTCGCGAAGCGCCTGTGCGACCAGGTCGGCCCCGACGGCCATGTCGGGCGCATGGGCGGCGACGAGTTCGCCATCGTGCTCGCCGATGCGCAATCGCGCCACAAGGTTGAACAATTGGCCGACGGCATCATCAAGTCGATCGCCGAGCCTTACATGATCGACCAGACCGAAATCCGCATCGGCGTGTCGGTCGGGTGCGCCTTCGGCCCAATCGACGGCGCCACCGTCGACGATCTCATCCTCAAGGCCGACCTTGCGCTCTACGAAGCCAAGGGCGCCGGACGCGGCGTGGTCAAATATTTCTCGTCCGAACTGCAAACCGAGCAGGACGACCGAGTCCGCCTGGAGACCGACCTGCGCGGCGCCATCGCCTCGAAGCAATTCCATCTCGTCTACCAGCCGCTGGTCAACGCCAAGACGCAAAAGCTGATCGGGTTCGAAGCGCTCATCCGTTGGAACCACCCGCAACGCGGGTTCGTCCCGCCCAACGTGTTCATTCCGGTCGCCGAGGAAGCTGGCCTGATGCCGGTCATCGGCGAATGGGTGATCGACGAGGCCTGCCGCGCCGCCGCTTCGTGGCCGGAGCCGGTAACCGTTGCGCTGAACATCAGCCCGAAGCAGATCCTGCCCGGCTTGCCCAACATCGTCAGCCATGCGCTCGGCCGCCACAAGCTGCCCGCCAACCGGCTGGAGCTGGAAGTGACCGAGGGCGTGTTCCTGGGCGACAATGGTGCCACGCTCGACGTGCTGAAGCGCCTTCGCTCGCTCGGCGTCGGCATCGCCCTCGACGATTTCGGCACCGGCTATTCGTCGATCGGCTATCTGAACAAGGCCGTCTTCCACAAGCTGAAGATCGACGGCAGCTTCGTTCGCGAAGCCGGCTCGCGGCCTGAAAACGTCGCCATCATCCAATCGATCGTCCAGCTTGCGAAGAGTTTCCGCATGTCGATCACGGCGGAAGGTGTCGAGACCGCCGAAGACTTCGAGCGGATGCGCGACCTCGGTTGCGACACCATCCAGGGCTATCTGTTCGGGCGGCCGCTGTCCTACGAGCGGGCCAACCAGATGGTCATGGGACTGGGCGCCAAACGGATGGCGGGCTAATCGGCGGCCAGCGCCTCGCGCACCGCTTCATCCAGCACCGCCGCCCGGAATGGCTTGGCCAGAATATCGGCGTTGGGCGCGACCTTCCTGATCACATCCGTTTCGCTGTAGCCTGACACGAACAACAATCGTTGCCCCGGCTTGGCCGCCAGAATGTGAGACGCGACTTCCGCACCGGACATGCCCGGCATCAGGAAGTCGAGAATTACCAGGTCCGGATCGGTCTCGATGAACCGCGCGATTCCCTCCTGGCCGCTGTCGGCCTCCGTCACCTCATGCCCATATTCCTCAAGCCCCGAGACGATGAACTGCCGCACATCATCGTCGTCGTCGATCACGAGGATCTTGGCCATGCTGCGCTTGCCGGACGCCTTGGCGCCAACATCGTCGACGCCGGCTTGCGCATCGGCACCGCGCCCAGCGCGGCGGAAGTAGATTTTGACCGTGGTACCGACGCCAAGCTCGCTCTCGACCCTCGCGGTGCCACCCGATTGGCGCGCCATTCCATAGACCATCGACAGTCCGAGGCCCGTCCCCTTCCCGACTTCCTTGGTCGTGAAGAACGGCTCGAACGCGCGAGCCAGCACGTCAGGCGCCATTCCCTCGCCGGTGTCGCTGATCGACAGCTCGATATAATTTCCCGGCTCCAGCTCTGGATCGTCGAGGATCCGTCGCCGCTTGCTGCTGAACGTCAATGTGCCGCCGCTGGGCATGGCATCCCGGGCGTTGATGGCGAGGTTGAGCACCGCCACCTCCAGTTGCGTCGGGTCGGCCATCACCGGCATCAGGTGCGGATCGAGGTCGAACTTCTTCTCGATCCCCGGCCCAAGCACATTGCGAAGGAGCGGCCGCATTTCGTCAATGAGCGGCGCGACATAGGTCGGTTTCACCTCCAGCCGCTGTACCCTGCTGAACGCCAATAATTGTCCGGTCAGCCTCGCACCGCGTTCGGCTGCCGCCAGCGCGCTGGTCGCATAGCGCAGCAGCCGCTCGTCCTCGACCCGCTTGGAAATAATGTCGAGACCGCCGACCACGACGGTCAGCAAATTGTTGAAGTCATGCGCGATCCCGCCGGTAAGCTGGCCCAGCGCCTCCATCTTCTGCGCCTGCCGCAACTGGTCTTGCGTTGACTTGAGTTCCGATATGTCGCGCCCTTCGCCGAGCAGGAACATTGGTTTTCCGTCGTCACCCAGCACCGGCTTCATCGAGACGATCAGGCTCGCTTGCCCTTCAACCGTATCGATTTGCATCTCCGCGGTTGCGGTGTGGCCGCGCGCTGCCTTGGCGACCAGCGACTGGAGCTTCGCCTGGCTTTCCGGATGGCCGAGGAAAGGACCGATTTCCCAGGGATGCTTGCCGGCGACGCCCTCCTGGGTAAGGCCAAGCGAATCCAGCGCCGAGCGGTTGACCTCGACATAGCGGCCGTCAAGATCCAACAGGCCGATCATCTCCAGCGCGGAATCGAACAGGCCCCTCACCCGTGCCTCGCTGGCCGCGAGTTCGGATGTGCGTGCCGCGACCTGCTCCTTAAGCTCGCGCTCCGCCTCCTTTTCCGCCGTTACGTCTGAACCGACACCGATGAACCCGATCAACTCTCCGTCGGGGCCAAAGCGGGGCTGCGAGACCGACCTGACCCAGCGGAATTCGCCGTCGGCACGCCGATAGCGTGCTTCCAGCGTAAAGCGCTGGAGGCTCGCTTCCCCGGCGATGCTCTCCGCCACGATCCGCTCGCTGTCATCCGCGTGGATGGCGTTTCGCCAATCGAAGACGCAAGCATCCTCCGCGCTCATTCCAAGAAATTCGGCGTAAGCACCGTTCACGAAATCCCGGGAGCGATCGAGTCTGCTGACCCACATTAGCGCTGGCGCCGAATCGGCGATCCGCCGGAAGCGTCCTTCGCTTTCCCGAAGCGAGCGTTCGGCAACTCGTTGTTCGGTTACGTCCTGGACGAGGATGACGACGCCCTCGACCTTCCCGCTGGCCGACCTTTGGGGGACATATTCAGTCTGGACGGCAAGCTGGCCGCGTGTTGGATGGTCATAGCCGGCCGCGAACCATTGCCGCTCGCCCGCGAGTGCCGCATCGACCATCGGTTCGCGGGTTCGATAGGCCTCCTCGCCCAGCACTTCGCGCATCGTCCGGCCAAGGATGTCCTGCCTCGGCAGTTCGAACCAGTCGGCCAGGGCCTTGTTGATGAACAGGTAGCGCTGGTTCGTGTCGAGATAGGCGATCAGGACCGGCAGCGCATCGGCGATCGCCAGCATCCGCCGGAAATCGAAGGCCGATGAATTGTCCATGCCGCCGTGCTGCTCGGACGCGGCGCCTACGCTGCTCGGCGAATCACGTTTCCCCCGGCTGGCCATGCCCGGAAATTGCCCCGAAATTCAGGCCAAGTCACGCCGCGCCCCGATCAATCGAAATGGAGGCGGCGATAGCGTCCCCGGAAATAGAGCAGCGGATCGAGCCCAGCCTCGAATGTCGCCTTCTTCACCTCGCCAATGAGGATGAAATGATCGCCACCCTCATGGATCGCGTGCCGCGCACATTCGAACACCGAAAGCGAGTCCATCAGGACGGGTACGCCATGCTCGCCCAGCGCCCAGGGCGTGCAGCCGAACCGGTCCTCGACACGCGTGGAAAAGGTGATCGAGGCGGGCTGCTGGCCGGTCTGGAGGACGTTGACGGCGAAATGCCGGGCCGCGCTTAACGGGGCCGCGCTGGCCGTATTCTTGGCTACACACACCAGGAGCAGTGGCGGATCCAGGCTCAATGCCGTGAAGCTGTTCGCGGTAAGGCCGATGGGATTGCCCTCAGGGTCGAGGCAGGTCACGACCGTCACGCCTGTCGCAAAACAGCCCAGGGCATCGCGCAGCGTCCGGGGATCGGAGCCCGTACGATACTCGCGGGAAACGGGGGCATCGGTCATCGCGGACGCCATAGCCGCCGCGTCCTGCCCCGTCACCCCGCCAGCTCGGCCAAGGCCGCTACGTCTAGCGCCTCCAACCGCTCCGCCGCACCCTCGAGCGAATCCGAGACGAAATAGAGGGGCTGGAACCGGTCGTTACGATAGGCCGTCGCGGCCGCGTCCCGCACGGTGAAGCGGGGGCGGGGCACTTCCGCTTCCAGCGCGAAATGCGCCTCGCCGAAACTCGACGCAAGTCCCGCGCCCAGGATTTTCCGCTCCCCATTCTCAAGCGCCAGCCCGAACTCGACCGTGTGCCAGTACAACCGCGAGATCGTCTCCCCACAGCCGGCCGCAATGCTCTCGACGCCCAGTTTTCCCATGGCCTCCATGAGCCGGGCAACCGGCGCATGGGCTAGCAACGGGACGTGCCCGAAAATGTCGTGGAAACAGTCCGGCTCCTGCAGATAATCGAGGCTGCCGGCGCTCCGGATGAAATTGCCGATGGGGAAGCGACGAGCCGCAAGCATCGCGAAAAAGGCAGCGTCGGGCACGATTCCCGCGACCGATACAAGTCGCCAGCCGGTTAGCGGCTCAAGCCGCGCGTTCAGCCGGGCCAGTTCCGGGACGCCGGGCTCGTCGAGCTGAAGTTTCCCGATGCCATCGAGGAACGGCTTGACGATCCGCGTGCCGAGATAAGGCACTTGCCGAGCGAACAGCGTGTCCCACACGCCATGCTCTTCCTCGGTGAATGCCTCCCAGTCCTGTGGAACGAGATACTGCCGCCATCCCGGTAAGGGTGGCGGCAGGATCCCTTCGGCAATGTCTCGAAACATTTTTTTCCTCTTGGGCAATAAAAAACCCCGCCGAAGCGAGGCTTGGCGGGGCGGTGGATTTGACCTGAAACGCGCGTGCGCCGTCAGCCTTTCTCCACCGCGTTACGATAATAAGGCGCAGCCGCCGGCTGGGCGCCGGACGTCGGAAGGATGATCAAGCTGGGCAAGAAGCTCATGAACCGGATTTATCCGACGGGGTCGATTAATGGAAGATGGCTGGGATTCATCCGGTAGTAACGGCGAACCACAGTGTCCTTACGACGAGGCGCGGCACCTCTGTCTCTCCCGGCAGTTGGCCTCAAATCTCCATGCGGGGCTCGGGAAATGCAGGAAAAGCAGGAACTTGCCACGACGGCCAAGGCGCTGGACGCCGAGCTGGAGGCTAGTCTGCGAGCTTGCCACCATGTCGTCGCCGAATATCGCGCCATGCTGATTGCAGCGGTCAAGGACGACCCGCTGCCCGAAACGGAGCAGGAAAAGCGCTAGCGCGGATTTTCCGCCAACCGATCGATTGCCTCCGCCAGCTTGATGTCCCGATCGGTAACGCCGCCAGCGTCATGGCTCGTCAGCCGGAAATCGACCCGGTTCCACACGCTGGTGAATTCCGGATGATGGTCAATCTTCTCGGCGTGCATCGCAACGCGGGTTAGAAAGGCGAAGGCTTCGGAGAAATCCTTGAAGCGAAAGCTCCGCTCCATCGCCTTGCCGTCGGCGCTCAAATTCCATCCGTCAGGAGTGTTCATGGCGCCGCCCTACGCCTTGCAAAGCGGGGGCCGCAAGCGCAGATGGGCGCCATCACAAGGAGATATTGTCATGGCAACCGCCCCTTCCATCGAGCTCGGCCCGCTGGGCCTCGAGAATCCGATGGGCACCGACGGCTTCGAATTCGTCGAATATGCCGCGCCCGATCCGGAACTGCTGCGCTCGCTGTTCGCGAAAATGGGCTTCCCGGCCGTCGCGAAGCACAAGCGCAAGAACGTCACGCTGCACCGCCAAGGCGACATCAACTTCATCATCAACGCCGAAGCCAACAGCTTCGCCGAACAATTCGCCCGCGATCACGGACCCTGCGCCTGCGCCATGGCCTTCCGCGTCAAGGATGCGAAGGCTGCCCACGCCCGCGCGCTGGAGTTGGGCGCGACCAATGTGCTGGGTGACGTCGCGGAGGGTGAGCTCGACATCCCCGCCATCGAGGGCATCGGCGGTTCGCGTCTCTATTTCGTCGATCGATATGGCGACAACGGTTCGATTTACGACGTCGATTTCGACTATCTGCCTGACGCGGCAAGCCAAGAGGCGAGCCACGCCAGCCACCTCACCTATCTCGACCACCTCACCCACAATGTGAACCGCGGGCGGATGAACCATTGGGCCGAATTCTACGAACGGCTCTTCAATTTTAAGGAAATTCGCTACTTCGACATTGAGGGGAAGGTCACCGGCCTCTTCTCCAAGGCGATGACCTCGCCCTGCGGCAAGATCCGCATCCCGTTGAACGAGAGCCAGGACGACAAGAGCCAGATCGAGGAATTCCTGCGCGAATATAAGG